>NZ_QTKI01000169.1:0-9478 GCF_010820945.1 Rhodopseudomonas sp. BR0C11 | reverse complement strand
GTCGGCGAGCTGCGCAACGAGCTGGACGCCACCAGCAGCAAGTCGCCGGACCTCGCCCGTATCCGCAAAGATAAGGCCGCGCTCGAAGACCAGCTGACCCAGGCCCGCGACGAACGCGCCAAGGCGCAGCGCGAGTTGGTGGCACTGAAGCAGCAGGCGGAAAGCTCCTGGGAGACCGAGCGGATGGAGAACGCGCTGCTGCGCGAGCGGATTAACGACATTGCCGCCGAGGTCGCCAAGCTGGCGATCACGCTGGAAGGTCCGGATTCGCCGATCCAGGCGATGCTGACCGCGCCGGCGCCGGCCAAGCCCGCGAAGGGCACCAAGGCCACCAACGGTACCAAGAGCACCGGCGTCACGCCGGTGGTGGCCGGCGGCACGCTGGCCGACCGCATCCGCGCGCTGCAATCCCACGCCTCGCGCGCGCGCCAGACCGGCTGAACCGCGCCACACCCTGCGACGATCTGGGCAAATCTGCCAAAGCCGGGTGTTGCCGCTTGACACCCCCGCCCCGCACTTCGTAAATCGCGCCTCTACGGTGGTTCGACCGGCCGCTTCGCGGCCCCTGTCCCCAACCGGTCCCGGGCGCATAGCTCAGCGGGAGAGCGTTCCCTTCACACGGGAGAGGTCCAAGGTTCGATCCCTTGTGCGCCCACCATTTTCTCAAAATCTGCGAAAGACTTAGCTAGCATTTCCTGCAAGCGGCTTGCTTTCCCATACAGAAATCCGAAACAGAGACTGGCCGTTGCGCAATCGCTCAGATGATATGAAGCGATGCGGCTACGGAGCGTACAACACGACGACGACTTCGTTCTTCTTCGCCCAACGGCTTGCTGAACATATCGAGCGCCCGCTGATTGCCGCGCGTCGCGTATTGGAATGATCGAGGCGGAGCAAGAGGCCGCTAACGCC
Source organism: Rhodopseudomonas sp. BR0C11 (assembly GCF_010820945.1). Lineage (NCBI taxonomy): Bacteria > Pseudomonadati > Pseudomonadota > Alphaproteobacteria > Hyphomicrobiales > Nitrobacteraceae > Rhodopseudomonas > Rhodopseudomonas sp. BR0C11. The sequence goes on along the minus strand of NZ_QTKI01000169.1, from coordinate 8,566 downwards.
ACGGCCGCGGTGCGGAGTTCAGCGGCTTGCGCCAGAATAAGATCCGCATTCGTCCGAGCTTTTCCGATCAAGGCCCGGCCAAAGAACCGGCTGGCACGCCCACGGCCGCTGTGCAGCCAACACCGACAAGCGCGAGGCGCTCGAACTACTTTTATATCAGTAGCGGGAGTGCGCGTCCCACACGCTCCGGTGCTCGGAATTTGCGCGCATCGAATAGTTGTCTATTTGCGCATTGTTGGGCTTCGTCGCGCTGTGAGGCTGGACGTACGTTCCACCGCTCCGAAAATTTATCGACACCATGGATACGCGGGTTGGCCGACGGCCTGAGCCTCAGCAGCTTCGCTACGTGGGAGGTCATCGGTATCTCTGGATAACTCTTCGTGCGCAGTCCTAGGTTTGTTGGTTCTTCCCAACTCACTAGGAGGGGAACACCTTCAGCCAAGTAACGTTTTAACGAAGCGAAGCCGATTGGTCGAGTTCCGCCCCGTTGAAATCTGCACATCGCTCACCGGACACGTTGATGAGACATTTCCGCTCCGTCTTGGCGCCCATTAAAGGAGAGCGCCGGCTTGCGTTCCCACCTATTGAAGAGGGAGTTGCGTTATGCAAAAGCGCCGCCGTTTCAAGCAATCCTCGTCCTTGTCGGACCGCTTACGTCAGATGATCGAAGGCCTGCGTCTTGAGGCCGAAACTGCTCCGGAATCGGCGCAGGCCGAGCTGAACCGGCGCTTAGCGTCCGCCGAGCAGGCCCTTCGCATAGAAGGATGGCTGACATCGAACGAGCTACGACCACCGAAGTAGATGTCCATATGCCACGGAAGGCGCACGTTTGGATGACAGAGGCTGATGGATTCCTCGTTGCGATCCGCGGACCGGCCATCGGTTCCAAGCTAATCGCTTATGGTCTCGTGGCTAAGTGACCAGTCGGTTCAGCCAATATGCGCGCCATTTCATGCAGAAGCCGCTTTGGTGACGTAGGCTTCCCGACGTTTACGGCTTTGGCGAGGATCGGATCGTTCTCTAGGTCTCGAACGTTATACGCACTGGCGATCAGATAAGGAATTCTCCTCGTCGCCAAGACCTCGGCAACAGGAGTCACGCGCTCGCTTCCCAAATTAACGTCCAGCACAGCGGCGGCGGGACGGTGTGCCGTCAGAAGGTGCAGGGCGTCCGGAACCGTGCTTGCGGGGCCGAGCACGTCGTATCCAGCTTCGAGCAGCGTACTTTCGAGCTGCAAAGCTATAAAAAAATCATCCTCAACGACCAGCACCATTGTCGCTACGGGCAATTTGTTGTCTTCCGTCATTGCCGGTCAATTCGAGGGCACGTCGAGGGTTGCTATCGGTAGAAAGAACCGCACGATGGATTCTGATTACGCAGCCGCTAGTCGCGAAGTTAATTGGTCTTAAGGGCAGTTGCGTCCTTGATGAGCGCAGAAATCGAACCACCCGACCTCTCGATCGCATTTGCCAGCTGCGCCTGGGATAGTTTGAGACGCTTTCGAAGCACCTTGACCTGAATTTTGTCGCTTATATCGACGGACCTGCGGAGATTGGCCGGCTTTGATTTGTGTTTGTTCATGACTGCTCCGTTCGACCTCACGGCAAGAGTTACATGCGCAGGGCATAACCTCGGCGCGGCAGGGGTCGAAGGACACCGCTCCATCAACCTAGCCCAACAATAATCGCACCGCCCTGTTCCTAGCAGTGCGGAGACCCGGGTTTCATGGTGTCGCGTGGCTCCTTTTGTCGCTAGGACATCGGCGCGCTTGCGCGTATGATGGTTTTATCACCGCCCTCACGTTGGCATTTACCGGTGATGAGAACGCCGGTCGCGCTCCCGCCCTGGATGGGAGTGCTCATGTGCAGCCGCTGCAGCAAACTGGACGATATGGTGGCCAGGCTGAAGAGCTTGGGAAACCCTTCGATGGACATGCACATCGATGCATTGGTGCGCGTGACCGTTCGGGACATCGAGCTGCAGAAGCAGAAGTTGCACTGCGATCAGAGCGATACCGTCTTGAAGCCGACATGAATCGTCCGGGAGCCCACGATGTCCGGCGATAACGATGACGACCTGACTAACAGATTGCTGCAGTCGGAAGATTTGAGGGATACTCGCGACTATCTGTCGCGAGGCCGCCTGCTGGCAGACCTGAACGACGCAGAACTCGGGGACAGATGGGTGGGGACCTTCAGAGCCTGGCTTACAAGCGAGGCCGGGTTGGCGCTACGCAACATGAACGATGCCGCAGCCGAGCTGAGACTACGCTCCCTCGACCCCCCTTACGATCGCGTTGCAGGCGAGATGGATTCGATCCAGCGAGCATTCATTCAAATCGCACCGGATGCGAGCCCAGTCACCGTGAATTTGGAGATCGAGGAATTCCTCCGGATGCGCGGAAAGCTGATGGGGTGATCTCGCTTGCTGTGCTTGGCTTCGCCGCTCGCTTGCGCGGCTATCGTCCTGGCAGCAGCTAGCCGCAGCGGGTAATTGATTGACACGGCTTCGAGATAGTGGTCACGTCCAGACCAGCAAAGGCACCTCTGCGCCGCAAAGGTGCGCTCGTGCGACCCTGCCAATGCTGGCGTCGCAACTCTCCCGAAATGTGCAGAATAGCTCCCGGGCCTCGTCTGTAGTGGCATGCCGGAGTGTTTGCAGTTCGCGGCTATTCAGGAGGAATAATTGCAGGTACTCGTCCGCGACAACAATATCGATCAAGCGCTGCGTGTCCTCAAAAAGAAGATGCAACGCGAAGGCGTCTTCCGAGAGATGAAGCAACGACGGTCATACGAGAAGCCTTCCGAGCGTAAGACCCGTGAAAGATCCGAAGCGGTTCGCCGCGCCCGCAAGTTGGCGCGAAAGAAGGCGATCCGCGAGGGATTGCTGCCGGCTCCGCCGAAGAAGAAGCTTGTGGAACGAAAGCCGCCGCTGCCGGAGATCAAAGAGCGCGTCGACTAGACGGCCAGCATCAAGTCGCACGACGCCTTCGGTAGAGTTAGGTCTCTAGAGCGGGCTCAAAGCGTGAGACGTCGCCCCGGCAGACGGCCTCACTCCTTTGTCGGGATTTCTTTTGCTTCTTCTTCCGCCAACAGCTTCAGGATAACCCGCCGCTTGTCGAGATTCGTTTCGGCCCGCAGAAGCTCTCGATAACGTCGGATGTTCTCATTCTTTATGAATTTTTCCATCTCGCCGCCATCCCACGTATTCCTCTCGACGCTATCCGAAGCGCCGAGCTCGATATCGATCAGATGATCTTCTCTCCAGGAATTGAAGGCGTGTCGGAAGAGCGGCAAACCGGCGCGGTCTATTTAGACGGGATAGTCTTCACCGCAGCGCATTGTTCGCACTTGTAAACAAATGACCCTGCGTTCCTGGCCGTCTTTGGGGTGGCGCCGATGTATTGCATCGGCTTCCCACAAAAGGGGCACGTGAGCGGGTCGTAGGGGAAATCCGACATACGACCAACTCTGCTTGAGGCACGGGCAAGCTAACACTCCCCGTATTCGTCCCATAGCAAATTCGTGCAGTACCGCCTTAGACTAAGGATGTTCAGGGGCAGATGCGGCAGCAATCGTCGTTTGAACGAAATTGGGTGCTGCATGAGACTGATGCACGGTCTCGCGGCTTTGACACGCCAAAAGCGGCAAACACCGCCAGACGACCAATACCGCCACGACTAATGGAACGACCCTATTACACGAATGCGGCAAAGTCCGAATCCGCGCGGCTCTGCAGCATCCAAGCGACTTAGATGCAAGCTTCCGCAGAGCGCCGAAAGGTTAAGTTCTGCTGCATCCGATCGATGCGCTCCAGCGGAGGCCGGTCAACTCCTTCTGTAGACTGCGTAGTGATTGACACTCCAGCATCTCTGTAGCTGTCTTCATGTACCGGATTGACCGAACTCGATGATGGGGAACTGCTGCAGCGACTAACTGTGTGCGCAGAACCGTGCGCCAAGCGCAGTCACCTAGCTTCGCCCCCTCTGCGAGCTCATCGTCTCCTCGTCTGCCTACTTCCCTCCGCGCCGCAACGCCGCACAACATCGCACCGCACCAATTGATCCGGCACAATGCGGCCGCAGTGCACGCTCGTTTAGCGACGATTGCAGATGGCGTCTGTCCATCGTCGGGAAGGGAGCGGTCCATGCCTCATACCATCGATCAGAAGATCAACGCGTTGCTCGAGCAGGAGACTTCGCTGCGGCAGTGGCTGGAGCAGATCCGGGCGCTGACCAAGGACGCCCGCGGCGCCACCGTGATTGCCGGACTGACGCAGAAGGAGACCGAGGAGTTTCTACTGCTCAGCCCACTGGTCCGCGCTTTTGACAGCGGTATGACGACCGACCATGCGGCGGCGGTCCGGGCGCGCCATGCCGAGCTGAAGGCCAAGCTCGAAGGCGCCCTGCAGGACAATGCGATCGAAAGCCTGAGCGGCTGGGGCGAAGCGGCCGCGGCCGCCCGCTGAGCCGCCAAGACACCATTGCCAGCACGGATCGTTCGAGACGGCGCGGGCGCGCGCCGTCTCCATTCGGCTGCGCCTATTACAAGCTCGTCAGCAGCCGCCCGGCGGCATGATCGGCTTCGCTGCTCTTAACCCGTCATACGGGGTTCGTTCGCTGATAGACTGCTCGGTCACGCCGAGGCTTGCTTGGCCTCGGCGGTGACGGGGGCGCAGAACTTGTTGGCCAGCCAGGACGACAGCGTCGCCGGCACCAGGCCGACCAGGCCGTACAGCACGAATTGCAAAACGCCGGCATCGGCGCCGCGGTTGCCGTACATCACGGCGGTGGAGAGGAAGCCGATCACGCCGACGATCACCACCCGCCCGCCGGGGCTGACCCGGCGGATGTGGCAGATGATCTCGTCGATCGCCCCCATCATCAGCGCCGGCAACAGGCCGAACAGGTAGCTGTATTGCAGCGACTTGAACAACACGACGAAGAACTTCTTCACTTCGGTCAAATGGGTGTGCGCCCAATAGCCCGACAGATAGGTCGTCGCGAACAACAGCAGCAAGCCGCCGATCAACGGACCGATCGCGGCAAAGATCACGTAGCGCTTCATGCCTGCTCCACCCGCGGCCATGCCCGGCCGCGGCCGACAGGCTACGCTGCCGGCCACCGGTTCGACAACTGTCCGAAACGGGAACGCGCGGGTGGCGCGACCGCGCGCGGTGCTACATTTGCACCGCGATCACGTTCGGGCCGCCGCTGGCGAGGCCGGCGGCGAGCGCGGCGTTGAACTCGTCGGCGGTCGACACGTTCCGCGCCGGGACGCCCATGCCCTTGGCGAGCGCCACCCAGTCGAGGTCCGGCCGGTCCAGCGTCAGCATGTCCTCGGCGCGCTGGCCGGGCTTGCCGGCGCCGACGCCGTCGAACTCGCCGCGCAGGATCTGATACTTGCGGTTGGCGAACACCACGGTGGTGACGTCGAGGTTCTCTCGCGCCTGGGTCCACAGCGCCTGCAGGGTGTACATCGCGCTGCCGTCGCCGACCATGCACAGCACCTTGCGGTCCGGGCAGGCCACCGCGGCGCCGACCGCGACCGGCGGCGAAAAGCCGATCGAGCCGCCGAGGTTCTGCAGCCAGTCATGCGGCGCGGCGGCCGCCGTCGGCGGGAAGAAGCCGCGGCCGGTGGTGATCGATTCATCGATCACGATGCCGTTCTCCGGGATCGCCATCGCGATCGCCTGGGCGATGTTGTCGAGCGTCAGCGCGCCGGTCGGCTTGGCGATCTCGACCAGCTTCTGCGGCGCCGCGTCGCTCGCCTTGGCGCCGAGCGCACCGGCCAGCGCTTCCAGCGCCGCGACCGAATTCTCGCCGACCTCGGTGACGCGATGCGCCTCGCAGCCTTCCGGCTTCAGCAGGCTCGGCTTGTCCGGATAGGCGAAGAACGCCACCGGATCCATCGCCTCGACCAGCACGATGTGGCGGAACTGCTTGAGGATCGGCAGCGCGGCATCGACCACATAGGGAATCCGCTCGATCCAGTAGCGCCCCTGCCCGCGCGCCATCCGGGCGTTGTAGGTCTGGCCCATCACCTTGCAGCCGGTCTTGCCGGCGATCCGCTGCGCCAGCGCGAGGCCGTGCTCGGTGAGCGCAGCGCCGGACAGCAGCAGCAGGGTCGGCTCGCCGGAGCGCAGCACGCGCGCGGCGGCTTCCACCGCCTGCGGCGAATAGGTCGGGCGCTGGCTGTCTTCCGGCACGTCGGCGACGCCGTCGGCTTCGTTCCAGGCGGTGTCGGCCGGCAGGATCAGCGTGGCGATCTGCGCTGGCGAGCTCTTGGCCGCAGCTATCGCGGCAGCGCCGTCGCGCGCCACCGACTTGGCGTCGGGCGAGGTGCGGACCCAGGCCGACATCGGCCGCGCCAAGCCCTCGATGTCCGAGGTCAGCGGCGCGTTGTAATCAATGTGGTAGGTGGCGTGCTGGCCGACGATATTGACGATGCCGGAAGCCGCCTTCTTGGCGTTGTGCAGGTTGGCAAGGCCGTTGGCGAGGCCGGGGCCGAGATGCAGCAGCGTCGAGGCCGGCGTGCCCTTCATCCGATAGTAACCATCGGCCGCGCCGGTGACGACGCCCTCGAACAGACCAAGCACGCAGCGCATCCCCTCGACCCGGTCGAGCGCGGCGACGAAGTGCATTTCCGACGTGCCAGGGTTGGTGAAGCAGACATCGACGCCGCCCTTGACCAGCGTCCGCACCAGACTCTCGGCACCATTCATAGTTTCGCTCCCGATTTGCAATTTGTGCGCCCGATCAATCATTGTTCCATCGCTTCGTCAAAGGGGGACGGCGCGCGGCAGGACTGCGGCGAACGCGTGCGCCGACGTACAGCCGCCGGCTTGCGCAATCGCCGCGATTATGGCCAGTTCGGAGCGAAACGAAGATTGCGAGGTTTCGGAATGGTTCGTCGACTTGCCGCCAGCGCGCTCGCGCTGATCTCGATCGCCACCGCCCTGCCGACCGCCGCTTCGGCGCAAGAGCTCGACCTGCGCTCGGTGATGGGATTCGGACCGTTCTATCGCTCCGGCCCGAGCGCCAATCCGATCCCGCGCGAGACCGTGATGTTCGACGGCAACTATGCCCCGGGCACGATCGTCATAAGCACCCGCGAGCGCCGGCTGTATCTGGTCCAGAGCGACGGCACCGCGTTGCGCTACGGCATCGGCGTCGGCCGCGACGGCTTCCGTTGGTCGGGCACCCACCGCATCACCGCCAAGAAGGAATGGCCGGGCTGGACGCCGCCGGCCCAGATGCTGCGCCGCCGCCCCGACCTGCCCCGCTACATGGCGGGCGGCGAGGACAATCCGCTCGGCGCCCGGGCGATGTATCTTGGCTCGACACTGTACCGGATTCACGGCTCCAACGAGCCGGAAACTATCGGCCAGGCGGTGTCGTCCGGTTGCTTCCGCATGACCAATGACGACGTCAAGGACCTGTACGACCGGGTCCGGGTCGGCACCGTGGTGGTGGTGAAAAACTAAGCCATCCGGGGATCGGCCGCGTGCACAGGCGGCTGCGGCCGAATTGCCGGTTGTGCGCCGGACCGGAATGCGGCAGCCTTTCGTGATGCACTGCGGCGCCCGGCATCTTAGACCTGCGCTCGCGGCGGTCACCGCCGCGATCACGCTCCTCGCGACGGCCCCGGCCGGCGCCGCCGAGGCGACCGACTTCTCCGCCACCCAGCGCAGCGAGAAGACCGACTTCACCGACAGTCAGATCGTCGACGGTTTCTTCCGCACCGCGTTCGGCGCCGAATTCCATCTGGCGGGACGGGTCGACCGGATTCGCAAATACGAGGCCCCAGTGCGGGTCTATGCCGAAGGCGATGGCCAGGCGCATCGCCGCTCCGAGCTCGCCCGGATCGTCTCGGACATCGCCGGCCGGGTCGAGCATCTCGATATCGCGATGACCGACAATCCCGACGAGGCCAACGTCACCGTCCACCTCGTCCGCGACCGCAACCTCGGCAAGACCATCGCGACCTTCTACGGCGAGGAACGCGCCCGCGAGATCCGAGAAAGCCTCGATCCGCAGTGCCTGTCCGGCTTCCGCAAGAACGACCGATACGAGATCGAGCGCTCCGACGTCATCCTCACCATCGACAACGGCGACTTCGTGTTCCGCGACTGCGCCTATGAAGAACTGCTGCAGTCGCTCGGCCCGATCAACGACACCGACAAGGTGCCGTGGACGATGTTCAACGACGACGTCCAGAAGGGCTATTTCGACGTCTACGATCAGTACCTCTTGAACATCCTGTACCACCCGGCGATCCGCCCCGGCATGACCGTGCCGGAGGTCAAAGCCGTGCTGCCCCAGGTCCTCGCCGACGTACGCAGCTACGTCGCCAAGGTGAACAGGCTGACGCGTTAAGGCGTCATCGGACGCTTCGCCAACACATGCAAAAAGATCGGGGCGACCCGGGTGTCCGCGACGATCGGTTCGGCTGCAGCAACCTCCTCCGAGGCCATCGGCTCGCCGAACGCCTCGATCCTGAGCCCTGCCCCGACGATCATCGCGACCCAGGTCGCCAGCGTGCGGTGAAACCGCGGAACCGCAAAC
>NZ_QTKI01000168.1:0-9507 GCF_010820945.1 Rhodopseudomonas sp. BR0C11 | reverse complement strand
GCAATCCAGCACCTTGAGGCCGCTGAAGATGCCGTTCTCGTCCATGCGCGTGAGCTCCCTGTTTTCTTGTTTTTCGCGATCCGGAATTCTCGGTGCTACGCGCCGCCGGATACGTTCGCATATGAGCCGGCTTCGTGGCGTGATGCAATATAGGAACCGGCATGGCGGTTATCCCGGGTGCCCTGCGAAGATGATGAGGATGGAATTGGGCGCGTCATTGCGAGCGCAGCGAAGCAATCCAGAAGCGCCCGGCACTGAGCTATGGATTGCTTCGTCGGCTTCGCCTTCTCGAAATGACGGCAGCTAGTTTTCGCCCGTCAGCAGCGCGGCATTGCCGCCGGCGGCTGCAGTGTTGATCGACACCGTCTGTTCCAGCGCGAAGCGCGGCAGATAATGCGGGCCGCCGGCTTTGGGCCCGGTGCCGGACAGGCCGGAGCCGCCGAACGGCTGGACGCCGACGACGGCGCCGATGATGCTGCGGTTCACATAGACATTGCCGGTCGGCAGCCGCGCGAGCACGCGCGCGATCGTCTCGTCGATCCGCGACTGCACGCCGAGTGTGAGGGCGTAGCCAGTGGCGGCGATGTCATCGAGGAGTTCGTCGAACTGCGCCGCCTTGTAGCGCACCACATGCAGGATCGGACCGAACACTTCCTCGGTGAGCTGCGAGGCGCGGCTGAGTTCAAAGATGTGCGACGCGACGTAGTTGCCGCCCGTTGGTGCCGTGCCGGCGAAGTGAAGCTGCGCCTCTCGTTTCATCTTGGTGATATGCGGGTCGAGCCTGGCTTTGGCCTCGGCGTCGATCACCGGTCCGACATGCGTCGCCGGATCGCGCGGATCGCCTATTTTCAGTTCGCGCGCGGCGCCGGCAATCATCTCGATCACTCGGTCGGCAACGTCATCCTGCACGCACAGCAGCCGCAGCGCCGAACAGCGCTGCCCGGCGGAGCGGAACGCGGAGGCGATCACGTCGTCAGCGACCTGCTCGGGCAGCGCGGTGGCATCGACGATCATCGCGTTGATGCCACCGGTCTCGGCGATCAGCGGCACGATCGGACCGTCCTTGGCGGCGAGCGTCCGGTTGATCGCCCGCGCCACCTCGGTCGATCCGGTGAACACGACGCCGGCGACGTCCGGCTGCTCGACCAGTGCGGCGCCGATGCGGCCGTCGCCTTGCAGCAGTTGAAGCGCCTCGCGCGGCACACCGGCTTCATGCAGCAGCCGCACCGTCACCTCGGCGATCACCGGCGTCTGCTCGGCCGGTTTCGCGACGACCGCGTTGCCGGCCATCAGCGCCGCGGTGATCTGGCCGAGGAAGATCGCCAGCGGGAAGTTCCATGGGCTAATCGCGACGAACACGCCGCGCCCGCGCAACGCCAGCGTGTTGCGCTCGCCGGTCGGACCGGAGAGCCCCAGTGGTGCGCCGAACAGCCGGCGGCCCTCGCTGGCGTAATAGCGGCAGTAGTCGACCGCTTCGCGCACCTCCGCCACGCCATCGTCGAGCGTCTTGCCGCCCTCGTCCTGCAAGAGGGCGATGAATGCCGCACGACGCTGCTCCAGCAGATCGCCGGCGCGCTCCAGGATCGCGGCGCGATGATCGGCGGAGGTTCGGCTCCAGGATTCGAAGCCCTTGCGTGCGGCCCGGACTGCAGCCGCGGCTTGCTCCGGTGTGGCGGATTCGAGGGCCGGCAGCGGGCGGCGTGCGTCTTCGATATCGCTGAGCAGCGCGGCGAGCGAGCTACGGTCGCCGAATTCGATGCCGCGCGAGTTCAGACGTTGCGGCTGATACAGATCGCGCGGCAGCGGGATTGCCGGGTTGCGTGCATTCTCCGCATTGCCGATCAGTGTGGCTGGTCGCGCCAGCAACTCGGCGATCGGCACGCTGTCGTCGCCGGCCTGCGCCACGAAGGAGGAGTTGGCGCCGTTCTCCAACAGCCGCCGCACCAGATAGGCCAGCAGGTCGCGATGGCCGCCGACCGGCGCGTAGATCCGGCACACCGCCTGCGGGCGATCGGCCAGCAGCCGCGCATACAGCGCTTCGCCCATGCCGTGCAGCCGCTGGAATTCGTAGCCGTCGCAATTCCCAGCCTCGGCCAGGATGGTCGCGACCGTCAGCGCGTTGTGGCTGGCGAATTGCGGGAACAGGCGCGGGCGCAGTGCCAGCAGCTTGCGCGCGCAGTGCAGGTAGTTGAGATCGGTCATCGGCTTTCTGGTAAACACCGGATAGTCGGCAAGCCCGCGCTCCTGCGCGCGCTTGATCTCAGTGTCCCAATAGGCGCCCTTCACTAGCCGCAGCATCATACGGCGGTCGAGCGCGCCCGCCAGTTCGGCGACATGGTCGATCACCGCGGCGGCGCGCTTCTGATAAGCTTGCACGGCGAGGCCGTAGCCGTCCCAGCCTTTGAGCGAGGCATCGGCGAAGCAGGCAGCGAACACCTCGAGCGACAGTTCGAGCCGGTCGGCTTCTTCGGCATCGACCGTGAAGGCGAGGTCGTGGCTCTTGGCGAGCCGCGCCAGCTCGAGCAGCCGCGGCGTCAGTTCCCGTATCACGCGGTCGTGGCTGATCGCCTCGAACCGCGGATGCAACGCCGACAGCTTCACCGAGATCCCCGGACGCGCCGGCAACGCAGCGTTGCCGGCACTGCGGCCGATCGCGATGATCGCATCCGCGTAGGACTGATAATAGCGTTCGGCATCCTCGGCAGTGCGGGCGCCTTCGCCAAGCATGTCGTAAGAATATCGCGAGCCCTCGCGCGCCTGCGCCTGGGCGCGGGCAAGTGCGGCCTCGATGGTCTCGCCGAGAACGAAGTGATTGCCGATCAGCCGCATCGCCTGGCGCGTTGCGGCGCGCACCGCGGGCGCGCCGATCCGCTTCGTCAGAGCCGCCAGCGTGCCTTGCGGCGTCTCGCCGGCGTGGACGAGACGGGCCGACAGGCCGAGCGCCCACGCCGAGGCGTTCACCAGCACGGCATCGGACTTGATGCGATGATGCGCGAAGTCGCCCTGGCCGAGCTTGTCCTCGATGAATGCGTCTGCAGTCGCGGCATCCGGAACCCGCAGCAGCGCCTCGGCCAGCACCATCAAAGCCAGGCCTTCCTTGGTCGACAGCGCGAACTCGCGCAACATCGCCTCGACGCCGCCCAGGCCATGTTCGGAACCGCGGATCGCGGTGATCAGTTCGGTGGCGAGAGGGTTGATCCGAGCTTCACGATCGGGCGGCAGCGCGGCGGTCGCCAGCAGCTCCGCGGCCAGCGCAGCATCGTCCGGCGCGTAAGCCGCGGTGAATTCGGCAAGCAGCGGGTTGGACGGCATGGCGGTCGGCTCCCGAAGCCGGAGATAGCTGTGGACGGCGTGCATCAGTGCAGCCAGCAAATGCAGTGCGATCCAGACTGCCATATTGGCACGGTCGGGGCCTGACGCTAGCTTCGCCTCCACCACAGGGAGGCTGGGAGCGGGGATGACGGTGACGCGCGGCAAGTCCAACGCACGACGTTTCGGTGCGCTCGCGGCCGTGGCGCTGGTCGCCGCCTGGTTCGGTGCGCCGGCAAAGGCGGCCGAACTCAGCTCGCAGGTCTCGTATCTGTATAGTTCGGTGTCGATCTTCCCGCCGAGCGCCAAGGGCATGACGGTGTGCTACGGCTTCGTCTGCCGCCGCCGCTACGAGCTGGCGTTTTCGGCCGGCGATCGCGCCGCGCTGTCGCGGATCATGGCGTCCGGCAAGGCCTCGGCCGCGGCGGAACGCGCGGCGGTGCAGAAGGCGGTGGTGTGGCTCGACCGTCGTCTCGGTCCGGTGCTCGGCACTGACAAGCGGATCGCGCGCGCCGATTTCCGTTACTTCGACGACAAGCACAATTTCGATTGCTGGGACACCACCCGCAACACCACCAGCCTGCTGCTGGTGATGCAGGATTGGGGCTTGTTCAAGTATCACAGCGTCGGCGATCCCAAGTATCGCGGCAATGTCCTGGTGCTGCAGACACCGCACAACACCGCGGTGCTGACCGAGCGTGCCACCGGCACGCAATGGGTGGTCGACATGTGGACCCGCGCCTATGCGCAGACGCCGGAAGTGATGCCGGTCGATCAGTGGGTCAAGCTCGACTGATGATCGTTCGGTGCGCCGGCCGTTCAGGCCAGCACCAGGTCCTCGTTCAGCACGGCCGCGAGATCGCCGGCGCGCTCGACCACGCAGACCAGCATCGGTTCGGTGCGGCCTCGGATTTCCAATTCCAGCGTCGGTAGCGCCTGTTCGGACAGGCCCGCGGTGGCGCGGAGTTCGTCCGACAGCAGCGTCTCGCAAGCGAGGCTCTTGGTCAGATCTTGCAGCCGTGATGCGACGTTGACGGAGTCGCCGAGCGCGGTGAACACCATGTGGTCGCGATAGCCGATCTCGCCGACCACCACTTCGCCGCTGTGGATGCCGATGCCGAAGCGGATCGGTTCGGGCAGATCGTGGCCGAGGAAGTTGTTGAGTTCATCGATCGCCGCGCCGATCGCCGCGGCGGCGCGAACGGCATTGCGGCACGCCTCGCGCGGTGTTTCGGCAAGTCCGAACAGCGCCAGCATGCCGTCGCCGACGAACTGATTGGGTTGGCCGCCGCAGGCGATCACGCTGCGCGACACCGCGCCGAGGAAGCGGTTGACGATGAACACGGTGTCGAACGGCAGCCGGCTTTCGGCGAGCTTGGTCGAGCCGCGCATATCGACGAACATGCTGACCAGATAGCGCTCCTCGCCGACCCGTGCCGCGCGTGCCGCCTTCCGCGCGGCTGCGACGTTGCGCGGCGGAAACACCGGCACGAAGGCGAGGTCCTGCGTCGGCCTGAGCTGGCAGGCGAGGCGGATCGACGGATCGTCGCCGGTGCCGATCGAGGCGAGCACGAAGGCCTCGCGCGGCGACGGCTGCGGCAACGCGGCGGGATCGCCCAACACGCGGATCCGGCAGGTCGAGCAGCGGGCCCGGCCGCCGCAGGCGGAGGCGTGCGGGATGTTGTGGCGCTGCGTCGCCTCCAGCACGGTGAGGCCCTTCGGCACCCTTATGCTGCGCTCGCCGTCATAGGTCAGCCGGACCATGCCGCCGCGCCGTTCGATGATCGCGCGCACCGCGCGGGCGATCAGCGCCAGGGCGATCAGGCCGAGATAGAAAACCAGGAAGCCGTTGCTGATCGCTTCGAGCGTCTGCTGCTGCTCCGGCGTGCCGAGATTGGCGGGCGCGAGGTTGTCGGCCTGCCATTGCGGCGAGGTTGCCTCGCGCGCCACCTCGCGTCCGCCCTGGTAGAAGCCGAGCAGCGCCAACGGGACCAGCACCGCGGCGGCCAGCAGCCACGGCATCGCGCGGCGGAACGCCGGCTTGATCCGCAGCCAGACGTAGAGGCCGATGCAGCCGTGGGTCCAGGCGATCAGCATCACCGCGACCATCAGCCAAGCCCGATACGACGGCGAAGCCACGAAGTAATTATACAGCACCTGCGGATACAGCCGGTCCTGGTCGTACAGCACGCTGCCGAGCCGCATCACGATGACATGGCTGTAGATCATCAGCGGCACCGACAGCCCGAGTATGAGCTGCAGCGGCTCCAGCGTCTTCCAGCGAAACTGGCGGCGCTGATACAGCGCCCACAGCCCGAGCCCGGCATGCACCGTCACTGAGCCGTAGAACAGGATCGCGACCGGCAGGAATTGCCAGATCTCCAGGTGCCACATCACGCCGGCATGCAGAGCCGCCGGCGAGATGTTGCCGAGCGCATGGTTGAGGAAGTGGCTGAGCAGATAGGTGAACAGCACCAGCCCGCAGAACATCCGGACTTGTCGAAGCCCGATGCCGCCGAGCCAGGCGGCCTTCTTCCCGCGGGCAGAAGCGTTCTGCTTTTTGTTCGGCTTCGCTCGCGTCGCCATCAGTGAGTGCATACCTCGATCGCCTCATTCCGGGATGCGCTGGCCAGCAGCGCAGGGCCGGAATCCTCAATCCCTGTGAGTGGTTTTGGATTCCGGGCTCGCTCGACTTGGTTCGCGCCCCGGAATGACGATCGTTGTGTCAGCAGGCGCGGATCAGCACAAGAAACTTCGGCGTAACGCAGCTTAGCGCAGGTCTCCGCCGAACGGATCGCTACTCGTCCTTCTCCCGCTTCTTCATCAGATCCTTGACCAGATCGCCAAGCTGCGGGCGGGGCAGGGCATCGAACGGGAGCGGTCGGGTGAGATCGATGGCGGCGAGACCGAGCCGTGCAGTGAGCATGCCGTTGACGACGCCTTCGCCGAGCTTGGCCGACAGCCGCGAGGCGAGGCCGTGGCCGAGTACCGACTGCATCACGCTGTCGCTGAGCGCGATGCCGCCGGTGATGGCGAGGTGCGACACCGTCTGGCGCATCAGCTTGAACATGCCGAGCGCGCCGGGGCGGCCGCCGTACAGCCGCGCGAGCTGTCCGATCAGCCGGGTCGCGGCGATCGCCACGAACAGCACGTCGATCAGTGCCTTCGGGCTGATCGCGGTCACCAGTGACACCCGCTGCGCGGCCTTCGAGATCAGCACCTTCGCTTCAAGGTCGAGCGGCGTCATCAGTTCGCGCTCGGCGAGGCGGATCAGGTCGGCGCCATCGATGATGTCGTCGATGTGCTTCTGCAGCGTGGCGCGGCCATGGGCGAGCTGCGGGTTGGGATGTTCGAACTTCAGCAGCTCGCGGATGATGGCGCGGGCCTCGGCGCTGTTGTCGGTTTCCAGCACGCGCGCAGCGCGGGCGTGGAGCTGCTCGATCCGCGCCAGGCGGATCAGGCCGAAGGCTTCGCGGCCGATGATGATCGCCAGGGAGCCGCCGGCCAGGATCGCCAGCACCATGCCGATGGTGCCGAGCGTCTGGCTCTGTGCGAACAGGTCCTCGACCAGCTTGCTGATCCACAGCCAGAACGCCAGCGACACCAGTCCGGTCGCGGCGCTCCAGAACACGGTGCCCCAGCGGAAGCCCTTCTTCGGATTGATGACGCTCTTCGGCGCTTTCGGCGCCGAGATCGGCGGCTCGGCTTCGCGGGCGAGCTCGACCCTGGCGCGCGGCGGCGGGGGTGGCGGTGCGGCGCCGGCCGCAGACGCGGCAGGCTTGGCGTCCGCTTTCGCGGACGGCTTGGCCGTGTAGCTGCCGCCGCCGTCATCGGAATCGATCAGCACCACGCTCGGGTCGCTGAGCTTGAAGGTCGCCGGCCGGCGAGGAGGAACCCGCTCGGTCATTGCAGTCGGTCTCCGATCAGGAACTGAAGCGCCCGGTCGAGGCGGATGTGAGGCAGCGCCGGACCGTCGGGATCATGGCTGTCGAGCCGCGGTGGGCGGAAGCGCAAAAAGCGGAAGTCGGCTTCCTGATGCGAGCCGGCGGCCAAACCACGGAAGGTGTCCTCGCCGCGGAACAAGCCCTGCAGATTGGTCGGCAGGTCGCCCGGGAAGGTGGCAACCTCGGTTTCGCCGTCGAACACCTCGCCCTCGGCCATTTCGCCGGCGATCGGCGTGCCGACGATCGAGGGCAGCCGGTCACGGCCGCGCTGCACCTGGGCTTCCCGGGTGGCGCGGACGGCGGCCATCGCCACCACGTCGACCTTGGCGCCGGCGAATTCGGCCCGCCGCATCGCCTGGTCGACCAGCTTGCGCAGGATCGCCTCCAGCCGGTCGTGGCTGGAATGGTGCAGATGGTCGGCCTTGGTGGCCGCAAACAGGATCTTGTCGATCCGCGGCCGGAACACCGAGCTGAGCAGCGTCGAGCGGCCGACCCGGAAGCATTCGAGGATGCCGGCCAGCGCGGCTTCGAGGTCCTGCAGCGCCTCGGGCCCGGCGTTGAAGGCCGACAGCGCGTCCGCCAGCACGATCTGGCGGTCGAGCCGGGCGAAGTGATCGCGGAAGAACGGCCGCACCACGGCGTCCTTATAGGCTTCGAACCGGCGGCGCATCATCGCCCACAGCGAGCCATCCGGCGCGATGCCGCCGTCCGGCACGTCCAGCGGCGCGAAGGTCAGCGCCGGCGAACCGGCAAGATTGCCCGGCATCAGGAAGCGGCCCGGCGGCAGCAGGCTCATCGCGAACTGCTCGTCGCGGCAGGCGCGCAAGTAAGCGGTGAACAGCCGCGCAGCTTTCAGGGTTTCCTGCTCGTTCTCGCGTCCTTTGGGATCGAGCGTGGCGAGATGGGCGTGCCACTCCCGCGCCACCCGGGCTCGCGGGTCCTGGCGCGACAGCGCCAGGCTTTCGGCCGCCCAGCGCTCGTAACTCTTGGTCAGCAGCGGCAGGTCGAGCAGCCATTCGCCCGGATAGTCGACGATGTCGAGCGTCAACGTGGTCTCAGAGCCGTTCTTGCGCTGATAGTCGATCACCAGCCGCAACTCGCTGATGTCGACGGTCGAGCTCGGCCATTGCCGCTGCTCGATCAGCGTTGCGAGGAAGTTCTCATAGGCGAAGCGAGGCACCGCATCGTCCGGCTGCGGCGCCAGCCGCGCGGTGGCGATCCGCCCGGTCGACATCGATTCAAAGATCGGAAACCGGCCGCCCCGGCACAACCCGTGCACGAGAGCGGTGATGAACACCGTCTTTCCCGCGCGCGACAGACCGGTGACGCCGAGCCGGATCGTGGGATTGAACAGGTTCTCGCTGTAGTCCTTGAGCGCCCGCGCCGAGAGCCACGCATCTTCGAGCAGATTGGAAAAATTGAAGGCCATGCGCCAAGGTTCAATCGTCAGAGTTGCCGGCGAAACTAGCCGGAAACCGCCGATTCGTGCGACAATCCGACCTGTACTGCCGGTCTTGGCTTTGCCGCCTTTCCGGCGGAAAATTCGTGCTCGATCGGACGGTGGCGGTGGCCGAGCGTGCCGCAGGATGTGTATCGCATCGCCGACCGGCGTCATGAATGCGCCAGATCAATTCGGATAAGGTGTTCGAGAACAGGGTGTTCGCTGCAGAATGACGATCTTCCGCCTCAAGCAAATCGTGTCGCATGCCAGGATCGACGCCAAAGGCGCGGTCCACTGGAACTACGATCGCGCCGAGCTGATCGCCGATGGCGTCGTGCATGTGCTGGGCCTCGTCGCCGGTTTGATCGCCGCGACCGCGCTGGTCACGCTGACCGGCGTGTTCGCATCCACGCCGACGATCGTCTCGGTATCGGTGTATGTTGCAGGGCTGCTGGCGATGCTCGGCCTGTCGGCCGCGTACAATCTCTGGCCGGTATCGCCGCGCAAATGGCTGCTGCGGCGGTTCGACCATTCGGCGATCTACATTCTGATCGCCGCAACGTACACACCGATCATCAGCCAGATCAAGGATCAGATGTTCGGCCTGGCGCTGCTCGCCGGCGTCTGGGGCGTGGCGGTGGTCGGCATCCTGCTGAAGCTGTTCAAGCCCGGTAAGTTCGACAAGCTGTCGGTCGGGCTTTACCTCGCGCTCGGCTGGAGCGGCATCATCGCCTACGACCAGGTGATCGAGACGCTGCCGACCACGGCGATGTGGTTCCTGGCAATAGGTGGCCTGCTGTACACGCTCGGCGT
>NZ_QTKI01000167.1:0-9607 GCF_010820945.1 Rhodopseudomonas sp. BR0C11 | reverse complement strand
CCTCGATGCTGATCGGGGTGGTGTGGTTGTATTGCTTGAACTCGATCTTGCGATACAGCGAGTCGCGCTCGTCCTTGGAGTATTGCAGCAGCAGCGCCCGGCCGCTCGACGTCGCGTGGATCGGCACGCGGTGACCGACCTTGGCGAAGTAGCGGATCGCGGCTGCGGATTCGACGACGTCGATGAACACCGCCATCACCCCGGCCGGCGCCGCGATCGCGACCGTCTCACCGGTCTCTGCCGACAGCGCCGCGATCAGCGCGTGAGTCCAGCCCGGCAGCGGTTCGACCTCCGCGACTTCCCTAGCCATTACCAGCCAGCGCGGCGTCGGATAATAGCCGGCGCGCGGCCGCGGTTCGTACAGATAGCCCTTCTCGGCCAGCGTAGTCAGCAGGTTGAAGGTCGACGAGCGTGGCCAGCCGAAGTGATCAGCGATTTCCGCCAGCGTCGCCGGCTTCTTCACGCGCGCGAAGTATTCCAGGATGTCTAGAACATTTGCGGCTTGGCGAACGATCATCAGAGGCCCTCGGGGCGGCCGACCCGGCCACCCGCGCTTGTCATAGTCCGAGAATTTTCTGCGCGGCGCGCAGATGCGGCTTGTCGAGCATCTTGCCGTCGAGCCGCAGCGTGCCGGCGTTGGGATTGTCGGCGAACGCCGCAATCACTTTTTCCGCCCAGCTCCGTTCAGCGTCGGTTGGGGCGAAGGCGGCGTTGACAATGTCGACGTGCTTGGGGTGGATCAGCGCCTTGCAGGCAAAGCCGTCGCGCCGCGCTGCGCGCGTCTCGGCTTCAAGCCCGGCGAGATTGTCGATGTCGGTATAGACGGTGTCGATCGCCAGGACGTCTGCGGCCGCCGCGCCCATCAGGCACAGGTCGCGCGCGAGGCGGTACGGGCTGTGAAACACGCCACCCGTGCCGTTTTCGGTGGCGCCGAGCGAGGCGGCGAGGTCTTCCGCGCCCCACATCAGGCCGGCAAGCCGCGGCGAGCAATCCTTGTAGCTGCCGAGTCCGAAGATCGAGCCGGCGGTCTCGGTCGCGACCACGACGATCCGGGTCGCTTCGGACTCGATACCCGCGGCGGCTTCGAACGCATCGAGCCACAGCGCGACGTTGCGCACGTCGTCGCCGCCGCGCGATTTCGGCAGCACGATGCCGTCGGGCCGAGCCGGCATCACGGCAGCAAGGTCGCCAAGCGTGCGGCCGGTGTCGAGCGCGTTGACGCGTACATAGAGCTTCTGCCGGCCGCGCGGCGCCTGAAGCATGGTGCGGGTCAGACCGCGGGCCTCGTCCTTCTTCTCGGCGACGACAGAATCTTCGAGGTCGATGATCAACGCGTCGGCGGCGCCTTGCGACGCCTTTTCGAATTTGCGCGGGCTGTCGCCCGGCACGAACAGCATCGAACGCATCAGGCAGGCCTCTGGTGCATCAGCGCCGTGCGCAGGCACCTGCCGACGATCTCGTCGTTCTGGTTCAGCGCGTGGTGTTCGAACTCGACGATGCCGGCGTTCGGGCGCGACTTCGACTCACGTTTCGACAGCACTTTGGTGGTGGCGCGCAGCGTATCACCGTGGAACACGGGCTTGGGGAAGGTCACGTCGGTCATGCCGAGATTAGCGACGGTCGTGCCCAGCGTCGTATCATAGACGGTCATGCCGATCATGATGCCGAGCGTGTACAGGCTGTTGAAAATACGCTGGCCGAATTCGGTCTTCTCCGCAAAATGCGCGTCGATGTGCAGCGGCTGCGGGTTCAGCGTCAGCAGGCTGAACATCGTGTTGTCCATCTCGGTGACCGTGCGCGTCAGCGCATGCCGGAATTCCTGGCCGACCTCGAACTCCTCGAAGTACATCCCCGCCATGATCGTCGTCTCCCTGTGCTTCAATTGGGCCCGCGGGCCGGTTGTCAGTCGGGCAGATGCACCGCCTTGCTGTGGCCCAGGCGGTCGATCTCCGCGGCCGAGAACCCTGCTTCGATGAGGATGTCGCGGCCGTTGCCGCCAAGCGTCGGCGCCGGAGCGCCGGGCTCCGGCTGTGTCGCGCTCCAGGTCGACGGCACTTTCATCTGGCGTACGCGCCCTTCGACCGGGTGCTCGACGGTCTCGAAGAAGCCGACCGCACGCAGATGCGGATCGTCGAGGATCGACTCCATGCTGTGCATCGGCATCACCGGAATATCGGCGCGCTCCAGCAGTTCGCGCCATTCGGCGGTGGTGCGGGTTTGGAAGATCGCCCCGATCTCCTCATAGATCTCGTCGATGTGCCGGGTGCGCGCGGCGTGATTGGCGAAGCGTGGCTGCGCCAGGAAATCGGTGCGGTCGATCGCCTCGAAGAAGCTGCGCCATTGCTTGTCGTTGTAGATCAGCACGCACAGATAGCCGTCGCTGGTGCGGTACGGCTTGCGGGAACGCGATAGCAGGCGGGCGTAGCCGCCATGGTCGAGCGGCGGCTCGTAGGTCAGTCCGCCGAGGTGATCGACCAGCACGAATGAGGCCATCGACTCGAACATCGGCACGTCGATGCGCTGGCCTTCGCCGGTGCGTTGCTGATGCAGCAGTGCGCCGAGCATGGCGTTGACGGCCATCAGCCCGACGATGCGGTCGGCGATGGTGATCGGCACGTAGCGCGGGGTGCCGTCGCCGGCCGCCGCGAGCAGCGTCGGCACGCCCGCTGCGCCCTGGATCAGGTCGTCATAGGCCGGCTTGGCGGCGTAGGGGCCGTCCTGGCCGTAGCCGAACGCGCCGAGATAGACGATGCCCGGATTGACCGCGGCGACCTGCTCGTAGCTCAGGCCGAGCCGCGCCATCGCCTGCGGACGCACGTTGTAGATCAGCGCGTTGGCCCGCGCGGCGAGTTGCAGCAGCGCCTGCCGACCTTCCTCCCGCTTGAGATCGATAACGATGCTGCGCTTGCCGCGATTGGTGTTGAGAAACATCCCGCCCATGCCGGGCGTGCGGCCGGGACCGATATGGCGGACGATGTCGCCCTCCGGGCTCTCGACCTTGATGACGTCAGCGCCCATGTCGGCGAGCGTCTGAGTGGCATAGGGCCCCATCAGCACCGAGGTCAGGTCGAGTATCGTAATGCCAGTCAGGGGTCCCAACGCGCGATCCTTCAGTTCACACGTGTGTAGCTAGAATTCAAAAAATAACCCGGTCAATCGATTTGGCTGCTCGCGCGGCGCATAGCTCCATGCATTGTCCATCATATTGACTGAAAAATTCACCTGTATGTACGATCCCTCCATCAAAGCGGCACAAGCCGCCCCGGCCGCTGCTGCGGACGGATACAGGGAGGACTTCGGATGCGGACAAGCGTGGCTTGGGCGGTGGCGTTGTCGCTGCCGGTGACGATGGTGTTGGCGCCTGCTCAGGCGCTCGAACTCAAGGTCGCCGACTCGTTTCCCGCCGGGCACTATCTCGTCCGCCTGATGCTGAAGCCGTGGATGGACGACATCACCAAGCGCACCAACGGCGCGGTGACCTTCAGCTATTATCCGAACCAGCAGATGGGCAAGGCGACCGACCTGCTGCGTCTGACCCAGTCGGGCGTCGTCGACATCGGCTACATCGCGCCGTCCTACGCGTCCGACAAGATGCCGCTGTCGGAAGTCGCGCAATTGCCGGAGTCGTTCACCACGAGCTGTCAGGGCACGATGGCCTATTGGAAGAGCGCACGTGACGGCGTCCTCGCCAAGCAGGAATACGCGCCCAACAAGATCAAGCTGCTGATGGCCGTGGTGCTGCCGCCGTATCAGGTGTTCACGGTGAAGCAGAAGGTCGACTCGATGGACACCATCCAGGGCCTCAAGCTGCGCTCGACCGGCGGCGCGCAGGACCTGACCCTGCGCGCGCTTGGCGCCGTGCCGGTGCGCATGGCGGCGCCGGACGCCTATGAGTCGTTGGCGCGCGGCACCATGGACGGCGTGCTGTTCCCGGCCGACAGCATCGCGTCCTACGGCCTGGACAAGCTGGTCAAGCACGCCACCGATGGGGTCAGCTTCGGCTCGTTCATCGTCGCCTATTCGATCAGCGAGCGGGCCTGGGCCAAGCTGCCGGACGACGTCAAGAAGGCGATGGAAGAAGCCTCCGAGGCGATCGAGCCGAAGGTCTGCGCCGACGTCGATAAGGAACAGCAGCAGACCCGCAAGCAGCTCAACGATGCAGGCGTGACCTTCGATCCGATCCCTGACGCCACCAAGGCGCAGATGAAGGATAAGCTGAAGGGCGTCGCCAAGGAATGGGCCGCCGGCATCGACTCACGCGGCAAGCCGGGCACGCAGGCACTCGAAGAGTTTCAGAGCCTGCTCGCCGCTGGTGCCGGCAAGTAAGCGTCCCCTTAGACAACGCGTGGAGACCGCGTGATGCAGCGAGCCAGTGCCGCTCTCGCCGCGCTCGAACGAGCGCTGACGTTGATCGCGGTCACCTTCATGTTCGCGATCATGGTGCTGGTGGTGGCGGACGTGTTCATGCGGTACGCGCTGAACCGTCCGTTCTCCTTCACCTACGATCTGATCGGCCTCTATTTGATGGCCGGGGTGTTCTTCCTGACGCTGTCGGACGCGCTCCGCGAGCACGTTCATGTCGGCGTCGACATTTTGGTGCCGCGGTTCTCGCCCGCGGGGCGGCGACTCGCCGAGATCGTCACCGCGCTGACCGGCCTGTTCGTGTTCGCGCTGCTGTGCAAGGTCGGCTTCGACCGCGCGCTCGACAACTTTCAGCAAAACGACGTGCTCGCCGGCGCCATCCCGTGGCCGACCTGGATTTCGGCGGCGCTGGTGCCGTTCGGTTGCGGCGTGCTGGTGCTGCGGCTCGTGCTGATGCTCGCGGGCCATGTGGCGAGCCTCGTCACCGGCCGAGATCTCTATCCGTTGCCGCCTCTGGTCGGGGTCGGCGAAGCCAAGTCCTTCGAATAGCGGCGGCCGACATGACAACCTTGATCGTTCTCGGCCTGCTGTTCGTCCTGCTCGCGATCGGCACGCCGGTCGGCTTCGCGATGGCGTTCTCCGGCTCGGTCGGCCTGCTGATGGTCGGCGGCACCGGCACGCTGTTCGGCATCCTGGAGACCGCGCCGCTGTCGACGGTGTCGTCCTATGAGCTGATCACCATCCCGATGTTTCTGCTGATGGCCGAACTCGTGCTGTTGTCGGGCGTCGCCGACGCGTTGTTCAAAACCGCCTCGGCCTGGGTCGGACGCATCCCTGGTGGCCTCGGCATGGCGACAGCGCTCGCCGGCGCCGGCTTCGGCGCGATCTGCGGCACCAGTACCGCGTCGGCCGCGACGCTGTCGTCGACCAGCCTGCCGGCAATGATCAAGCAGGGCTACGAGCCGAAGATGGCGGCCGGCGTGGTGGCGATCTCGGGCACGCTGGCGATGCTGATCCCGCCCAGCGTGGCGCTGGTGATCTTCGGCCTGCTCGCCGAGGTCAACATCGGGCAGCTCTTGATCGGCGGCATCATTCCTGCCGCGCTGGTCACCGCGACCATCATGGCGACGATCTACGTCCTGGTCTGGCTCGATCCGTCACGCGCGCCTCGGGTCGCGTCGGTGCCGTGGCGCGAGCGCTTCGTGCTGCTGTGGCAGATCGGCCCGATGCTGGCGCTGTTCACGCTGGTCACCGGCACCATCTATCTCGGCGTCGCGACCCCGACCGAGGCTTCAGCGCTCGGCGCCGCCGGCGCGCTGGTGCTGGCGATCTCCAAGGGCAAGGTGACGCCGAAGACGCTGTACAAGGCGCTGCTCAGCGCCAGTTACGGCACCTGCATGATCGTGACCATCCTGGTTGGCGCGTCGATCTTCGGTTACTTCTTCACGCTCACCCATGTCACCCAGGATCTCGTCGCCTGGGTCGGATCGCTGGAGACGTCGCGCTGGGTGATCATCACGCTGATCCTGTGCGGCTACATCGTGCTCGGCTCGTTCATGGATCAGATCGCCATCCTGGTGCTGACGGTGCCGATCGTGATGCCGCTGATCAAGTCGCTCGGCTTCGATCCGATCTGGTTCGGCGTGATCAAGATCGTCACCGCCGAAGTGGGCATGATCACGCCGCCGGTCGGGCTGAACTGCTTCATCGTCGCGCGCTACGCCAAGCGGCCGGTCGCCGAAGTGTTCCACGGCACGTTCCCGCACTTCATCGCCCACCTGATCGCGATCGCCATCATGGTGGCGTTCCCGAGCATCATTCTGTGGCTGCCGTCGCAGATGGCGCCGTAGGCCTTCTGCAACGCCTCTCGTCCGTCCAAGCAACAACAACACAAAGAGCCAGTCATGGACTTCGCACTCACCGATCAGCAGGAAGCCATCCGCGACGCCATCGCCAAGATCTGCGAGGGCTTCGACGACGCCTATTGGCTGAAGAAGGATCGCGAGGGCGGCTTCCCGCACGACTTCCACAAGGCGCTGGCCGACGCCGGCTGGCTCGGCATCTGCGTGCCAGAAGCCTATGGCGGCTCCGGCCTCGGTATCACCGAGGCGGCGATCATGATGCGCGCGATCTCGGAATCCGGCGCCGGCATGTCGGGCGCCTCGGCGGTGCATATCAACGTGTTCGGCCTCAACCCCGTCGTGGTGTTCGGCACCGAGGAACAGCGCCAGCGTATGCTGCCGCCGATGGTCGAGGGCCGCGACAAGGCGTGCTTTGCCGTGACCGAGCCGAACACCGGCCTCAACACCACCCAGCTCAAGACCCGCGCGGTGCGGAAGGGCGACCGCTACGTCGTCAACGGCCAGAAGGTGTGGATCTCGACCGCGCAAGTCGCAAACAAGATCCTGCTGCTGGCGCGCACCACGCCGCTCGAAGAGGTGAAGTCGCCGACCCACGGCCTCAGCCTGTTCTACGCCGACTTCGATCGCACGAAGATCAAGGTGCACGAGATCGAGAAGATGGGCCGCAAGATCGTCGACTCCAACGAATTGTTCTTCGAGGATTTCGAGATTCCGGTCGAGGACCGGATCGGCGAGGAGGGCAAGGGCTTCCACTACATCCTGGAAGGCATGAACCCCGAGCGGGTCCTGATCGCGGCCGAAGCGGTTGGGCTCGGCAAGCTGGCGCTGTCGCGTGCCGCCGACTACGCCAAGACCCGGATCGTGTTCAACCGCCCGATCGGCCAGAACCAGGGGATTCAGCATCCGCTGGCGAAGAACTGGGTCGAGCTCGAAGCCGCCTGGCTGATGGTGATGTCGGCGGCGTGGCAATACGACCAGGGCATGCCATGCGGCGCTGCCGCCAATGCGGCGAAGTATCTGGCCGGCGAGGCGGGCTTTCAGGCCTGCGAGCAGGCGGTGATGACCCATGGCGGCTTCGGCTACGCCAAGGAGTATCACGTCGAGCGCTATTTGCGCGAAGTGATGATCCCGCGCATCGCGCCGGTCAGCCCGCAGCTCGCACTCAGCTTCATTGCAGAGAAGGTGCTCGGCCTGGCGAAGTCGTACTGATCGCGGATCGGCGCGAGCGTCGCCGATGCCAGCCCAGAGCGCGTCGATCGACTTCGCCGGCCTGATCCGCGCCGGCGATCCCGTGGTGTGCGGCCAGGCGACCGCCGAGCCGCTGACGCTGACCGAGGCGCTGATGTCGCAGGCTGCCGATCTGCCGCCGTTCCGGTTGATGGTCGGGCCGGTGTTCTCGGACACCTTCGCCGCGCCGCCGCCGAACCTCTCGTTCGTCAGCTACGGCGTCATCGGCAACGCCCGCAAGCTGGCGCGCGCGGGTCGGCTCGATGTCGTTCCCAGCAACTACTCGGCGTTCTGTGCCGACTTCGCCGCCGGCCGCCACCGCGCCGATGTCGTGTTGGTGCAGCTCGCGGAAGCGCCCGACGGACGCCTCAGCGCCAGCCTGTCCTGTGACTACGTGATCGATGCCGCGCGCCGCGCGCGTGTCGTGATCGCCGAAATCAACCCGGACGCGCCGTTCACGTATGGCGCGGAGTGGCCGGGCGAGGTGCCGATTCACATCCGCGTTGTCGCGCGGCGCACGCCGCTGGAGTTGCCGTCCGGCACACTCGACGACGTGTCACGCCAGATCGCCGCCAACGCCGCCGAGCTGATCGCCGATGGCGCGACGTTGCAGTTCGGCGTCGGCAAGATTCCGGACGCGATCCTGTCGTCACTGGCGCATGCCCGCGACCTCGGCATCCATTCCGGCCTGATCAACGACGCGGTGGTCGAGTTGATCGAGCGCGGCGTCGTCACCAACGCGCGCAAGGGCATCGATCCTGGCGTCACCGTCACCAATCAGCTGATCGGCACGCAGCGGCTGTATCGGTTCGCGCATCAAAATAGGTCGGTGCTGATGCAGCCAGCCGCCTACACCCACGATCACGGCGTGTTGGGGCGGATCGGCAGGCTGACTGCAATCAACTCGGCGCTGCAGGTCGGGCTCGACGGCAGCATCAACGCTGAGACGCTGAACGGCGTCGCGATCGGGGCGATCGGCGGCCAGCTCGATTTCGTCCGCGGCGCCAACGCCTCGCCGGGCGGGCGCGCGCTCATCGCGCTGCCGGCGACGGCGCCGGACGGCACGAGCCGCATCGTCGCGCGGGTCGAGACGGTGACGACGCCGCGGGCCGATGTCGATGCGATCGTCACCGAATGGGGCGTCGCCGAACTGCGTGGCTGCGGCCTCGCGGAGCGGGCGCGGCGGATGATCGCCATCGCGGCGCCGGAGCATCGCGACCGGCTCGCCGAACAGGCCCGGACGATCGCCTGAGTCCACGCGCCTGTGCGCGGGCGGATAGAACCGGACTTACGCCGCTTCGCTGTCGCCGTCGTCGTCGCTGAAGTTTTCCAGCATCGGCAGCGCCATGCCGTCGATCTCGGCCAGCGCCTTGCCGGCGATGCCCTGCAGGTCGCCATACATTCCGGCGGTGGCTTCGAGCACGCCGCGGATCTGCGCCTCGCGCTTTGCCCACATCCGCATCATCGAGCGGCGTTCCTTGTCGAGATCGCTCTGCATCTCGGTGAACTTCTCGACGATCGCCTCGATCCGCTGCCGGAACGCGGGGCCGGTGAGGTACTGGTAGGTCAGCTCCATCTTGGTCTGCTGGCCGACGCCGGCCTGGCGCGCGGCGGCGAGCTCGATCAGCGACTGCCTGAGCGCGATCGCCACCGGAATCGCGCAGCGCGCTTCGGTGACCCAGACGCCGTCGATATGGTCGAAGGTGTGCACGCCCTTCGGCAGCGCGTTGGAGACGATCAGCGCCAGCTCGGCCTTGGCCTTGCGCTGGTCGTCGCGCAGCTTGGTCAGCCAGCCGTCCGACCAGTTCTTGGTGCGCTTGAATTCCCACAGGATGCTGCCGCACGGCTGCGCCGCGGCGCTCACCACCCGCTGCAGCACGTCGCCGCCGAATTCGCCTTTCGGCACCGGCTCGATCTGGTCGTGCGGAAACTTGGCGCGCAGCGAGGCTTCGAGTTCGAGCTCCAGCACCTCGCCCTGCAATTGCTGCGAGCCCTGTTCGGCCTTGCGCTTCAGGTCCTCGATCTGCCGCTGCATCGCGGCGATCTGCTCTTCCTTCTCGGTGACCTTGAGCCGCAGATTATCTTCGGCAGCCTGCTGGGCCTTCTGCCGCGCCTCATCGAGACCAGCCTGGACCTGCTTCTCGATCGTCAGATGA
>NZ_QTKI01000166.1:0-9621 GCF_010820945.1 Rhodopseudomonas sp. BR0C11 | reverse complement strand
GCGCTAAGCAGCTTCGACGGTGTCACCGCCTTCGGACGAACCCCATCCGCCGACGAGATCCAGGCTCTGGCGTCATGGCTGTCGCACCGCGAGTCGCGCGGCATCTTTCAAACACAACAGCTCTCGGCGAGCTTTCCCGAGGCCGAGGTGTATTCCGACATCGCCAGCGGCCTGCTCGCCGTGCCCCTGGGGCGGGCCTCGACGACGCTGATGCTGTGGTTCCGGCCGGAAGTGGCGCAGACCGTGACCTGGGGTGGCGATCCGCACAAGCCGGTACAAATCGGCCCGCGGGGCAAGCGCCTACAGACCCGCGCGTCGTTCGAGGCTTGGCGCGAGGAAGTCCGCGACCGATCGCGCCCTTGGCGTAGCCATGAGATCGTCGCGGCGGAAGAGATCCGCGATCTCGTGGTCGATGTTATTCTCGGCCGCGCCGAAGAACTGGAGAACGCCAACCGCGAACTATCCCGCAGTAACGACGAGCTGGAATCGTTCGCCTATGTCGCCGCCCACGACCTTAAGGAGCCGCTGCGCCACATCGAAGCATTCGCTGGCCTGTTGAGCGATTTATTGCTCCCTGAAGCGCGGAGCCGCCTCAGCGTGATGGTGAATGGGATCGAGGCGTCGTCCCGCCGGTTGCGCGCGCTGATCAACGATCTGGCCGAATACTCCAGGATCGGCCGGCAGGCCCGGCCGCTGCAACCGGTCGACCTCAACCAGATTTTGGCCGAGGTGCTGTCCGATCTGAAGCCGATGCTGCAGGATGCACGCGCCGAAGTCGTCTCGGAGCCGCTTCCCACGGTGCTATGCGATGGCAGCCAGATCCGGCAATTGATGCAGAACCTGATCAGCAATGCGGTAAAGTATCGCGATGCCGAGCGGCTGCCTCGCGTGACCATCGCAGCGACGATCGATAGCCCGCCGCCGGCGCCTGCTGGCGCGAACATACGGAAAGCGCGCATCACGATCGCCGACAACGGCATTGGTTTCGATGAGCAATACCGCGAGCAGATCTTCGAGCCGTTTCAGCGCCTCCACGGTCCGGACGAATATCAAGGCACCGGAATTGGCCTGGCGATCTGCCGCAAGATCGTCCATCGGCACGGAGGCACGATTTCGGCAAAGAGCCACGTCGGACAGGGATCGGTGTTCACCTTCACGCTGCCGTTGCGCGAGCAGGACACGACGGAGAGCTGAAATGACCCGCGAGCGCACACTTCCGACGGTGCTGGTGGCGGAAGACCACGACTACGACAAGCTGATCCTGACCGAAGTCTTCGCGCGGGCCTCGATTGCCGCCGATCTCCGCTTCGTCAGCGATGGCGAGCAGACGCTGGATTACATCTATGGCCGCAACCGCTTCGGCGGCCGCGCGGACGCCCCCACCCCTGCACTCGTACTGCTCGACCTCAACATGCCGCGGCTCGACGGCCGGAAAGTCGTGCGGCTGTTGCGGCAGGACGAGACGGTGCGGCATCTGGTGGTGATTGCACTGTCGACGTCGGAAAGTGCTAAGCACATCACGGAAGCCTATTCGATCGGCTTCAACGCCTATCTGGTCAAGCCGGCCAATATCGCCGACTACGTCGAGGCGATCCGCTCGCTCTGGCACTTTTGGATGAACACGGCATCTCTTCCAACCACTGAGGCTTATCGGCCGTGAGCGCGACCGCGTCCCGAATCCTGCTCGTCGACGATGCGGAGATCGAATACCTGACGATGCAGCGGATGCTGCAGAAGATCCCCGGGTTTCGGGCAACGCTCGACTGGGTATCGCGGTTCGACGAGGCGGCGGCCGCGATCGATCGCAAGGAGCACGACCTCTATCTCGTCGACTTTCGCCTCGGTCCGCGCAGCGGGCTCGATCTGATCCGCGACGCGCGCGATCGCGGCAACATCAAGCCGATCATCGTGCTGACCGGCCACGGCGACCCGATGGTCGATCAGGCGGCGACCGAGGTCGGCGCCAATGACTATCTGGTCAAGGGTGAGTTCGATGCCATCGTGCTCGAACGGGCGATGCGCTACGCGACCCGCCAGGCAAGGACGCTGGCAACACTCGACCGCCGACTGGTGGAATGCCGCACCACGGCGCGGAAGCTGGTCGTGCAAAGCGAACGCCGCGCCGCGGCCGAAGCCGACGTGCTCAAGGTATTGCGGCAGACCATGGTCGACCAGGAAACCGAACGCAAACGCATCGCACGCGAGTTGCACGACAATCTCGGGCAGATGGTCACCCTCGTTCAATTCGGCCTGGATGCGCTCGCGCGCGGCACGCCCACGGCCGCCAGCCTCGCCGAAAAGGTCGCGTCGCTGAAGCACATCGTCAACGATCTCAGCACCAGCCTGCACCGGGTGGCGTGGGAGGTACGGCCGACCGCGCTCGACACGCTCGGGCTCGAAGACGCCGTGTCTCAACTGGTCGCGAGCTGGGAGCCGCATTGCAGCCTGGTGTTCGATCTGCATCTCGGTCTCGGCGAACGACGGCTACCGGCCGATATCGAAAGCGCGCTGTACAGGATTGTGCAGGAAGGCATCACCAATGTGGTCCGCCACGCCCATGCGACCCGGGTCGGCGTGATCCTCGAATTCCGCGGCAGCGACGTGATCTGCATCATCGAGGACGACGGCTGCGGCATCCCTCCTGAACAGGCCGACGAGCATTCGTCCCGCCGGCTCGGACTTGTCGGCATGCGGGAGCGACTTGCCTTGGTCGACGGCACCGTCGAACTGGAAACCGAAACCGGACACGGCACTGCGCTGTTTGTTCGCGTACCTCTCGGCGCGCCGAGCTGATCGGGTTGCCTCAGCCGCCCATCCGCATGATCTGTTCCATCGGCATCATGTTGTGATTGAGGTGGCCCATGATCCAGATCGAGCCGCCGACCACCAGCAGCACGATCAGGCTGCCGAAGGCGAGCGCTAGCACGTTGTTGGTGTTATCGGAACCGGTGGTGATGTGCAGGAAGAAGACGAGCTGCACGCCCATCTGGGCGATCGCCAGCACCGCGATCGCTACCGGGATGCTCGGCTGCCACACCATATCCGTGCCGGCGATGAAGAACGACGTCGCGGTGAGCAGAACCGACAGACCGAGCCCGACGCCATAGCCGAGCAGGCGCCGGCCGATGCGGACTTCCTCTTCATCGCCGGGCGCGACGTCATAGAGCTCCCCGCCGTGGCCGCTTCGCTGCTCGCTCATGTGCCGCTCCCCAACAGATAGACCATCGAAAAGATCGCCACCCAGATGATGTCGAGCGCGTGCCAGAACAGCGCGAAGCACAATAGCCGCCGGCAGATGTCGGCCCGGAAGCCCTTGGCGAACACCTGAGCCATCATCGTCAGCAGCCACAGCACACCCGCGGTGACGTGCAGGCCGTGGCAGCCGACCAGCGTGAAGAAGGCCGAGAGAAACGCACTGCGGGTCGGGCCGGCCCCCTGCTCCACCAGGTCGGCAAACTCGCGCAGCTCCAGTCCGAGAAACGCCGCGCCGAGCATGCCGGTCGCCGCCATCGCGACCTGAAACCAGCGCTGGCTGCCGACCGCAGCGCCGAGGCTCGCCATGCCGCAGGTGAAGCTCGACAACAGCAGGCAAGCCGTCTCGATTGCGACGTTGCGGAGATCAAACAGCTGCGCACCGGCTGGTCCGCCAGCGGTGGCGCCCGACAGCACCGCGTAGCTCGCAAAGAAGCACGAGAACATCACGATGTCGGACAATAGGAAGATCCAAAAGCCGTAGCCGGCCACGATCCGCTTCGATGCGGGCCCGGCGTGGCTGGCGCCGACCGACTGCAGCCCGCCCAGATGGTGCGGGTCTGCCTGACCGTGGGACAGCGCGACCTCCGTCATGACGCGCCCACAGCGCTCAGCGCCGCCTTGCGCTCCGCGATATTGGCGCGGTCGATCCGTTCGACTTCGGCGGCGGGAATGACGTATTCGTCGTGGTCACGCCAGGCGAACACCACGAAGGTGGCAAACGCGCCGATGCCGCCGAGCACCACCATCCACCAGATGTGCCACACCATCGCAAAGCCCATCACCGTGGCGAAGAACGCGCATACGATGCCGGTCGGCGAATTGCGCGGCATCTCGATGTCGCGATAATCCTGCTTGCGGGCTTCGAGACCGTGCTCCTGCGCCTTCTGCTTCGCGGCCCAATACGCATCCTCGCCCGTAACATCAGGGGGGACCGCGAAGTTGAACACCGGCGGCGGTGACGCGGTGGCCCATTCCAACGAACGGCCATCCCACGGATCACCGGTGCGATCGCGCAACTCGTCGCGGTGGCGGATGCTGACGACGAACTGCACGATCTGCAGCATCACGCCGATGCTGATGATCCCGGTGCCGATCGCCGCCACGATCATCCAAGGATGCCACGCGACGACGTCGTAGTGCTGCAGCCGGCGCGTCATGCCGAGCAGGCCGGCGACATAGAGCGGCATGAAGGTGACGTAGAAGCCGATCAGCGTGAACCAGAACGCGGCCTTGCCGAGCCCCTCGTGCAGGCGGAAGCCGAACGCCTTGGGAAACCAGTAGGTGTAGCCGGCGAACGCACCGAACAGCACGCCGCCGATGATGACGTTATGGAAATGCGCCACCAGAAACATGCTGTTGTGGAGCTGGAAGTCGGCCGGCGGCACCGCAACCAGAACGCCGGTGAGCCCTCCGATAATGAACGTCACCATGAACCCGACCGCCCACAGCATCGGCGTCTCGAACCGGATCCGGCCGCCATACATCGTGAACAGCCAGTTGTAGATCTTCACGCCGGTCGGCACCGCGATGATCATGCTGGCGATGCCGAACACCGCGTTGACGGTGGCGCCCGCCCCCATGGTGAAGAAGTGGTGCAGCCACACCATGAACGAGATGATGCAGATCGCCATCGTCGCCAGCACCATCGAGCGATAGCCGAACAGCGGCTTGCCGGAGAA
Source organism: Rhodopseudomonas sp. BR0C11 (assembly GCF_010820945.1). Lineage (NCBI taxonomy): Bacteria > Pseudomonadati > Pseudomonadota > Alphaproteobacteria > Hyphomicrobiales > Nitrobacteraceae > Rhodopseudomonas > Rhodopseudomonas sp. BR0C11. Next base: position 4,687 of record NZ_QTKI01000166.1, on the reverse strand, counting down.
CGTCGACACCACTTCGGAGAACACGCCGAATGCCGGCAGCACCAGGATGTAGACCTCCGGGTGCCCCCAGGCCCAGATCAGGTTCATGAACATCATCATGTTGCCGCCGGCTTCGTTGGTGAAGAAGTGGAAGCCGAGGTAGCGATCGAGCAGCAGCATCGCCAAGGTGGCGGTGAGGATCGGAAATGCCGCGACGATCAGCAGATTCGAGGCCAGCGTCGTCCAGCAAAACATCGGCATCCGCAAGTACGTCATGCCGCGGGTCCGCAGCTTGAGCACCGTGGTGACGAGGTTGATCCCGGCCACCAGCGTGCCGATGCCGGAAATCTGCAGCGCCCAGGCGTAATAGTCGACGCCGACGCCGGGCGAATAGCTCAGCTCGGAGAGCGGCGGAAACGGCAGCCAGCCGGTGCGGGCGAATTCGCCGATCACCAGCGACAGATTGACCAGCAGTGCTCCGCTCGCGGTCAGCCAGAACCCGACCGAGTTCAAGGTCGGAAACGCCACATCACGGACGCCGAGCTGCAGCGGCACCACCAGGTTCATCAGACCGATCACGAACGGCATGGCGACGAAGAAGATCATGATCGTGCCGTGTGCCGAGAAGATCTGGTTGTAGTGCTCGGGAGGCAGATATCCCGGCGACTGATAGGCGACCGCCTGCTGGGTTCGCATCATGATCGCATCGGTGCCGCCGCGCAGCAGCATCACCATCGCCAGCAGCACGTACATCACGCCGATCCGCTTGTGATCGACGCTGGTGATCCATTCATGCCAAAGATACGGAAAGTAGCCCTTGATCCCCGCCCACAGCAGCGTGGCAAGGATCGCCGCCATCACGATCGCCGCCGCAATCAGCGGGATTGGCTGATCAATCGGAATGGCCGACCAGTCGAGCTTGCCGAGCATATCGCGTTGGCTCCCCAATTCGCTTCGATGTGGGACGGCGCGCCTTGTTCGGTCGGCCGCGGTCCCGGCTGTGGCGGGATTTGCTGGGTGCTGATCGCGTGAAACAGCAACGGATCAGCCAGCCGATAGGTCGGCGTGCCGCTCTCCGGCGCCTGTTTCATCAGGTCCTTATAGCTGTCAGCGTTGAGCTCGCGGCCGCTTTCGGCGGTCTCGGCAACCCAGTCGGGAAATGCCAGGGTCGAGACCACGTGCACCGGAAACGTCATGTCGGGAAAGCCGTCGCCGCTGAAATGCGACGACAATCCGCGCAGATCGCCCTCGGCATCAGCACGCAGGTTGAGCCGCGTCACCATGCCGTTCATGGTGTAGATCATGCTGCCGAGCTGCGGGATGAAGAACGCGTTCATCACGCTCGCCGACGTCAGTTCAAACTGCAGCGACGCGCCGACCGGCACGGTCAGCGTGTTGACCGTCGCAATGCGTTGATCCGGGTAGATGAACAGCCACTTCCAGTCCATCGACACCACCTGGATGCGGACCGGGCTTCCGGTGCCTTCGACCGGCGCTGCAGGATCGAGCTGATGCGATCCGATCCAGGTGACGCCGCCGAGCAGGATGATGGTGAGCGTCGGAATCGACCACACCACCAGTTCGATCCGGCCCGAATAGGAGAACTCCGGCCGATGCCTGGCGCGCGGATTGGAAGCGCGGAACCAGAAGGCGAATGCCAGGATTGCGACGATCGTCGGCACCACGATCGCCAACATGATCACAACCGAGTCGATCAGGATGGTCGAGTTCCCGTACGCGACCGGACCTTGCGGGTCGAGGATGTTCATGCGTGCGGCGATCTTCAGTGGACGGGATCTGCCCGCTAACCCGGATCCTCCACGGCAGTTCCTATCCCTTGCAGCGCCTCCTGCGGAACTGGTCTCCCGCGCTCGGGTTGACCGGTGATGTGCGCCGTTGCGCCAAATGAAATTCGAGGTGAATCGATGTGCCGCTGGCTGGCATACCGCGGAGAAGAAACGTCATTCGACAGCTACGTCACCGAACCGGTCCACTCCCTGATCAATCAGAGCCTCCGCGCGCGGGAATCCGCCGGCAGCACCAACGGAGACGGCTTCGGGCTCGGCTGGTACGGCATTCATCCCGAGCCGGGGCTTTATCGCGAGACCCGGCCGGCGTGGTCGGACGAGAACCTGCGTTACCTCTGCCGGCACCTGCAGTCGCACATGTTCTTCGCCCACGTCCGTGCGGCCACTGGAACGGCGGTGACGCGGCAGAACTGCCACCCGTTCGCGTGCGGGCGGTGGATGTTCATGCACAACGGCTTCATCGGCAGCTGGAGCCGACTGCGGCGCAAGGTCGAGGCGATGATCCCGGATCATCTGTATCCGTCGCGGGTCGGCACGACCGATTCCGAAGCGGTGTTTCTGGCAATGATGGGCGAAGGCCTGGAGCACGATCCGATCGGCGCAACGCAGCGCGTGATGCGCGCGCTGAGCGCATTGGTCGACGAAGACGGCCTGCGCGAGCGAATGCGGTTTACGTCGGCGCTAGCGAACGGGCACGACCTCTACGCCTTCCGCTTCGCGCATAACGACACGGCCAACACCCTGTATTATCGCGATGACGGCCCGCTGGTCGTGGCGTCGGAGCCGTTCGACACCGAGCAACATTGGTCCGAAGTCCCTGCTAATCACGTGCTGATTTCGCGCCCCTCGCGGCCGGTCGAAATTCGTCCCTTCATGCCAACGGCGGCGCATCTGCCGCAGGAACCCACGGTTGCCCAGAATGTTGTCGAGCGAGCTTAAAACATCGGCAACGGAGGCCCCGGAGAAAGATGTGTGGAATCTGCGGAGAGATCCGCATGCGTGGCGAGCCTTCGATTTCGTCATTGAAGGCCGTCACCCGCGCGATGCATCGGCGCGGACCTGACGCGGAAGGATTGTTCGCACAAGGCAACATGGCGTTCGGGCATCGGCGCCTCAGCATTCTCGATCTGGCCGCCGCTTCGCAGCAGCCGATGATCGATAGCGAGCTCGGCCTCGGCATCGTCTTCAACGGCTGCATCTACAATTTCCGCGAGCTACGCGAACAGCTGTCGCAGCGCGGCTACCGGTTCTTCTCGCAGGGCGACACAGAAGTCATCCTCAAGAGCTATCATGCCTGGGGGGCCGATTGCGTCACCAAGTTCAAGGGCATGTTCGCCTTTGCGCTGTGGGAGCGCGACAGCGGCCGTGTGATGCTGGCGCGCGATCGCCTCGGCATCAAACCCTTGTACTACATCGATCATCCCGACTATTTCCGCTTCGCGTCCGACCTGCCCGCGCTGCTCGCAGGCGAGGACGTCGATACGTCGCTCGATCCGGTCGGACTGCATCAGTTCTTCAGCTTTCACGCCGCCGTGCCGCCGCCGCGCACCATCCTGCGTGGCGTCAAGAAGCTCGAACCCGCCACCATTCTGACGTTGGAACCCGATGGATCGAGGATCACGCGGCGTTATTGGAGTTTTGCGGTCGGCGCCCGGCGCGACGACCGGGCGATGACCGAGCAGGAGTGGACCGAAGCCGTCACCGACGCAATGCTGAACGCCGTCGATCGCCGCCGCCTCGCCGACGTGCCGGTCGGCGTCCTGCTGTCCGGCGGCCTCGACTCGTCGCTGATCGTCGCTCTGCTCGCCAGGCTCGGCCATGCCGACGTCAAAACCTTCGCGATCGGCTTCGACAGTATCGGCGAACACCGCGGAGACGAGTTCTATTATTCCGACTTGGTGGCGAAGCACTTCGCAACCGCCCACGAGCAGATCAGGATCGACGGCCGGGAGGCTCTGCAGCATCTACCGGACGCGATCCAGGCGATGTCCGAGCCGATGGTCAGCCACGACGCCGTCGCCTTCTATCTATTGTCCCGCGAGGTCGCGAAACGGGTCACCGTGGTGCAAAGCGGTCAGGGCGCCGACGAAGTGTTCGGCGGCTATAGTTGGTACCCTTCCCTGCTCACCGCGAATAATGCCTCCGACCAGTATCGCGAAGTGTATTTCGACTGGAAGCACTCCGATATCGCCAAACTGCTGACGCCGGATCTGGTGTCGGACGACTACAGTTCGGAGTTCGTCGAGAGCTTCTTCGACCGCACCTCGGCGAGTTCGCCGGTCGACAAAGCGCTGCAGATCGACGCCGAAATCATGATGGTCGACGATCCGGTCAAGCGGGTCGACAACATGACCATGGCCCACGGCCTCGAAGCGCGCGTCCCATTCCTCGACCACGAAGTGGTCGAGTTAGCCGCCCGGCTTCCCACCTCGCTCAAACTCGGCGACGGCGGCAAATACATTCTCAAGAAGGCGGCCCGAGCGCTGCTTCCTGCGGAGGTCATCGACCGGCCGAAGGGCTATTTCCCGGTGCCAGCCCTGCGGCATCTGCAGGGAGAATTCCTCGACTACGTTCGCGACACCCTGTCCTCGTCCGCTGCGCGCAGCCGCGGCCTGTATCGCCCTGAGTTCATCGATCACATGCTCGATCATCCCGAAGCAGAAATGAGTCCGAAAGGTCACTCGCGGCTGTGGCAGGCCGCCCTCCTCGAAGCTTGGTTGCAGACCCATGTTTGATCCGAAGATCCTCGACAAGCTCAGGCTCAACCTGAGCGCCAATCAGCAGCACTTGGTGATCCGGTCTGCGATCGGCATCGATGCCAATGCTGCCTATTCGTTCGGCATCGAAGAAGAGTATTTTCTCGCCGACGCGAAGACGTTCGAAGTCGCCATGCAGACGCC
>NZ_QTKI01000165.1:0-9621 GCF_010820945.1 Rhodopseudomonas sp. BR0C11 | reverse complement strand
TCTATCTGCTCGCCGCCGGATCGATGGTGCTGCTTGGGCTGACGTCGGCGCTCAGCGTGCTGGTGACGCGCTGGGGCCCGAAGCCGGCTTCCGTGCCGGTGGTGCGTTAGCGGTCAGCCTGCCGCGGGGCAAACGGCAGCAGCACGTCGAACAGGCTCGGGCCGCTGGTGGCGAGCGCGCCTTCGAACGACAGCAGGCGCCGCCGGGTGATGGCGCCGCCATTGGCGCAGATGCCGCTGGTGTCGCCCGCGGCTGCGAGAGCGCGGTGGCACGGCACGATCAGGGGGAACGGGTTGCGCCGGATCGCCTGGCCGACCGCATGCACGGCGCCGGAGGCGCGGAGCTGCTTGGCGATCTCCGCAAAGGTCAACGTCTCGCCGCGCGGGATTGCGCGGACCGCCGCATAGACGCGGCAATCGAACGCCGGAATCCCGCCGAGATCGAGCGCAACGTCGGAGAAATCCCACGGCTCGCCGCGCAACGCCGCCGCAATGCCGTCGATCACCGGTTCGATCCAGGCCTCGGCACGGCTCTCGCGGGCATCCGGGCAGAGCCGTAGCAGCCGGCGGCGGGTGTCGATCTCGCGGCTTTCGGCCAGCTGCACGGCAAGCACGCTACCGCGATCCCATGCGATCCCGCATCGGCCCATCATGGTGTCGAAGATCGTGTAGGCAGCCCCCGCCATAGTCAGAACCGTACCAGCGAAAAGCGGGGACGCATCTAGAAAGTGAACAAATTATTAACAACTTTAACGAGCTGGCATTGCGGTGCGGGCGGGGCTGCGGCGTCGCGCGCCGGCCCCCCTCAATGATCGCCCCTTGGCGGCGCGCCCGGTCTCGGCTAGATCAGAGTCCGTCGCCGCGTCAGCGCGGCGCCCGGCGCGGGCGTAGTTCAATGGTAGAACGGCAGCTTCCCAAGCTGCATACGAGGGTTCGATTCCCTTCGCCCGCTCCAACCTCCCCACGCCTTCCCCTGATCTCGATCGGCTGTTGTTGCGGGTTACCGCGATAGGGCTACGGCGAGCGTTGAGACAGCGCTGCTCGGTACGCTATCGCGCGCCAATCCGGCGTTGTGGTCGCTTGCTCTGCGCTGCGCGCACGGCAGCCTGCATCCGGAGTGTGCTGCGGTTGATCGGCGTCAACGCCGCCGCCGCCGATCAGCAGGAAGCTTAGTTACTGCTTCATTGCAGGGGGTACGGCGATGACGACCACCATGATGACTTTCGACATCTTGCTGTTGGCTGCGGCCGCGGTGTCGACGGTGCTGATTCTGTTCGGCGTAGTAATCGCGAGCGGTCATGAAGGCGAGCATCAGCACGCCAACGCGCGCGTGATGTCCCGTCACGACTGATCGTCACGCGGCCTTTCGCGGTCGGCCTCAGGACTTGCCGACCGCGTTGTTCAGGTCGTGCTTGATCGTCTCCAGCAGCGAATTCAGCACATCATTGTGCGCAGGTGCTTCGCTGCGTGCAGGTGCCGGGATCGGCCTGCTGGGCGAGCGATGCTGAGCAGAAGGTGTGACCGGCGGAAGTGGTGCCGGTAACAGCGGCTGCGCCGTGGTAACTCGATTTCCGGCAGGCTGAGACGGGATAGTTGCGGCCGGTGTTACCGGGCGCTGTGGCACGGCGGATGTCCGAGACGGTGGACGAACGCTAGTTTGAACCAGTGGGACCGCGGCACGCGCCGCCGCTGGCCGATGAGGCGCAGCTTCCCGGGAATGATTGGTCGCAGGCAAGGTCGGTTGCTGCCGCAAAGGAGTCGGTTCTGCTGAGTTGAGTGTCGCAGCACCTTCCGGGCTGACGAAATCGCCGTACAGCACGTCGTCGTGACGGCCCATCCACCACAGCGCGGTGCCATATGCCGCTGCTAGCCCTATAATCCCCAGAAGGCTGAGCTCCAGCATCAGCGGCACCTCGCTGCCGTGACATGAGCTGAGCTCTCCGTGGATGCCGCCACGCGGAAAAAATGCATCCCGTCAGGCGTGATCGCCGACGTTGTTACTTGGATGCTCCATCTCGTGCGCGGCGACCGCATGCGTACTCCCGAAACTAATCAATTCATTTCGGAACCCGTGTGGCCGTGCAAGTTATTTTTAATCTAATTCAAATTGTTCCGGGGCAAAAAAGAAGCGCCGGGCAAAGCCGGCGCTTCCAGTAACTCAATAAGTGATCTGCGATCGCCGATTAGCGACCGGCCAGCACCGGCAGGCCGAGCATCGACGAGAACGGCGCCGGGTTGTTGATCAGCTGAGCCGAGGCCTTCTGATTGCTGGCGAGCGACGACCAAGCGTCCTGATTCTTGGTCAGCGACGACCACGGCTTCTGGCTCGAAGCCAGCGACGACCACGGCTTCTGCGACGCCGCCAGCAGCGGACCGAACATCGAGGACAGGAAGAAGTTCGGGCTGGTCAGCTCGGGGAAGATGCCGCCGAGGGTGGTGCGGGAGTCGGTCAGCCGCGGCGCGCCGGTCAAGCGGGCGGACGAATCCACCAGCGAAGCGCTGCTGCCGTGGCGGGAGGAGACGTCGCGGATCGCGCCGTGGCGGTTGAGGATAGCGTCGGCTTGGCCACCCTTGCCGAACGGCGGGTCGACCGTGACCACGGTACCGTCCTTGTCGCTGGAGACGATCGCGGCGTTGCTGAACGAAGCGGCCTTGAGCTCCGCGACAGCGGCCTGCGCCTTGGCTGCGTCCTGATACACCTTGAAGATCTGCGTCATTACTACCTTCCTCTAGAGTGATGCGTTGGTTGGAATTTCAGTCTTTGACCGACAATTCGTTGGCAACCCACCCAGTTCCCAACTTGGCATAGTTTCGCGACGCGGCAAGCCCTGCAAACACCAGGTTACCGGCGGCATCGCGCCGCAGCAGAACCTGCTTGCTTGCAGTAAATAATCACTTGCGATCAAGACGGTTCGATCAACTCCAGCCGGATCGTCAGTTCACGAATGCGTTGACCGGTAGCCCGGTATAGTCTTCCCCGGCGTCGACCCCCGGCCGCCGAGCTCACCGTCTCCGATTCTTGCCGGGCCGATCCTGCCGTTCATCTCCGACAGGCGGATGACTCTGGCGTGGCCCGGCGCCGCGGCCCCGTCCTGGGACGTCAGACGCAAGACATCCGTTCACGGCCCTGACGCACGACTGTGCAACCACAGCGATCCGGATTCGGCCGCGCTCGGAACAAAGCCGCGCCCTGTCGCGTCTGAGACCGACAGGGGAGAGAGTTGAATGGAAACGGTTGCGAGCGCGTCGTGGTGGACGGCGGGTGTGCTGTATCAGATCTATCCGCGCTCCTTTCAGGACAGCAACAGCGACGGCATCGGCGATCTGCGCGGCATCATCGATCGGCTCGGCTATGTGTCCGACCTCGGCGTCGATGCGATCTGGCTGTCGCCGATCTTCCCGTCACCGATGGCCGACTTCGGCTACGACGTCGCCGACTATGTCGGCATCGATCCGATCTTCGGCACCATGGACGATTTCGACGCGCTGGTGCTCACCGCGCATGCCCGCGGTCTGAAGGTCATTCTCGATCTGGTGCCGAACCATTCGTCCGACCAGCACCCATGGTTCATCGAGAGCCGGTCGTCTCGCCACAATCCCAAGCGTGATTGGTACATCTGGCGCGATCCGGCGCCGGATGGCGGGCCGCCGACCAATTGGCTGTCGGAATTCGGCGGCAGCGGCTGGGAATATGACGACGCCACCGGCCAGTATTACTATCACGCCTTCCTGAAGCAGCAGCCCGATCTCAACTGGCGCAATCCGGAGGTGCGGGCCGCGATCTTCGAGGCGATGCGGTTCTGGCTGCGCAAGGGCGTCGACGGCTTTCGGGTCGACGTGATCTGGCACCTGATCAAGGACGATCAATTCCGCAACAACCCGCCCAACCCTGATTTCCGCCCCGGCATGCCGCCGCACGCTGCACTGCTCCCGGTGTATTCGGCCGACCGGCCGGAGACGCTCGCGGTGGTGGCCGAGCTGCGCAGCGTGATCGAGGAGTTCGATCATCGCCTGCTGATCGGCGAGATCTATCTGCCGGTCGAGCGGCTGGTGGCGTATTACGGCGCCGGGCTGAAGGGCGCGCAGTTGCCGTTCAACTTCGCGCTGCTGTCGACCCCATGGCGTGCCCGCGAGATCGCAGGGCTGATCGAGCGGTACGAGCTGGCGCTGCCGTCGGGCGCATGGCCCAACTGGGTGCTGGGCAATCACGACCGGCCGCGGGTGGCGAGCCGCGTCGGGCCGGCGCAGGCGCGCGTCGCCGCGATGCTGTTGCTGACGCTGCGCGGCACCCCGACGATGTATTACGGCGACGAGCTCGGCATGGAGCAGGTCGAGATCGCGCCCGAGGACGTGCAGGACCCGTTCGAGAAGAACGTGCCGGGGATCGGTGTCGGTCGCGACGGCTGCCGTACGCCGATGCAGTGGGACGCCTCAGCGAATGCCGGCTTCTCCGATGCCCGGCCGTGGCTGCCGCCGGCGCCCGACGCCACCCAGGATAACGTTGCCAATCTGCGGGCGGACGCGCAGTCGATCCTCAATCTGTATCGCGCATTGCTGCGGCTGCGGCGGCAACTGCCGCAGCTCGCGCTCGGCGATTATCAGCCGCTCGCCGCGGAGGGCGATCTGTTGCTGTATCGCCGGCATCATCAGGGACAGTCGGTGCTGGTGGCGCTCAATCTCGGACCGGATCCGATTTCGGCTGCGTCGGACGCCATCGGGCTCGATGGCGAGGTGCTGTTGTCGACGATGCTCGACCGTGCCGGTGAACGCATCGGCGCCACGCTCGATCTCCGCGGCAACGAAGGCATCATCGTCGGCCGCGCGCCGGAGGATGTGGTGTAGCCGCCCGAGCAGCGCCCGATCTTTTCCCACAACTTCTCCGTCATTGCGAGCGAAGCGAAGCAATCCAGCTCAGTACATCGAGCTGGATTGCTTCGTCGCTGCGCTCCTCGCAATGACGATTTGAAAGGCTATCGATGGTTCAGGCCCGTGCGCGTCCGCCGCCGTCGACTTCAGTGCGGCGCAGCAGATAATCCAGACCGCCAACCCTGAACCAGCGATAGCCGTAGCCTTCGATCAGCAGCTTGTGCCGGCCCCGGCTGGCGTGGCTGTGGTTGGGGCCGAGCAGGTCGATCAAGGTGGCGCCGGCATCATCGGGCAGCCCGACCGCGAACGACACCTCGCGTGGCTGTTCGTCGAGATTATGCACGAACAGCGCTGAATTGTTGCGCCAGTCGTAGCGCAGGATCAGCACCGCGGGATCGCGCGCGGCGATCACCTTGAAGTCGCCCCAGCCGATCTCCGGCACTTCCTTGCGCATCCGGATGATGCGCTCGGTCCAGTTCAGCATCGAATCCGGATCGCGGCGCTGCTGGGCGACATTGACGTGCTCGAAGCCGTAGGCGCCGTGGTCGATCACCGGGATCTCCGGCTTGTCGCTCTTGGTGAAACCGCCGTGCGGCTCGGTCGACCATTGCATCGGCGTGCGGGCGCAGCGCCGCTCGGGCAGCGCCAGGTCGTCCCCCATCGCGATCTCATCGCCATAGCGGATCACCGGCGTGCCCGGCAGCGTCATCATCAGGCTGTAGGCGAGCTCGAGCCGGCGCTGATCGCCGCCGAGCATCGGCGCCAGCCGCCGCCGGATGCCGCGATCGTAGAGCTGCATGGTTTTGTCCGGACCGAACTTCTCGAACACGATCCGCTGCTGTGCCTTGGTCAGGCGGCCGAGATCGAGCTCGTCGTGATTGCACAGGAACAGCCCCCATTGCGCGGTGGCCGGTCGCGGGTTGGTTGCGGCGAGCGCTTTGGCCAGCGGTCCGGTGTCGGCGGCGGCGAGCGCGTAAAACAGATGCTGGTTCACATGAAAATTGAACATCATCTGCATGCGTTCGCCGTCGTCGCCGAAATAGTGCAGATCGTCTTCGGGGCGGACGTTGGCCTCGGCCAGGATGATGGAGTCGCCTTTGCGCCATTGCAGGAATTCGCGGAAGGTCCGCAGCATGTCGAACTGTTCGACCGGCTTTTTGACGTTGGGACCTTTGGTGGCGATCACGAACGGCACCGCGTCCATCCGGAAGCCGGACACGCCGAGCTGAATCCAGAACCCCATGATCTTCAGGATCTCTTCCTGCACATAGGGATTGGCGGTGTTGAGGTCGGGCTGGAATTCGTAGAAGCGGTGGAAGTACCAAGCCTTCGCCTGCTTGTCGTGAGTCCAGGTCGATTTCTGCACGCCCGGGAACACCATGCCCTGATCGGCGTGGGCGGGCTTCTTATCCGACCACACATACCAGTCGCGATACGGCGAATTGGGATCGGCGCGAGCCTGTTTGAACCAGGGATGCTGGTCGGAGGTGTGATTGACCACGAGGTCGATGATCACCCGCATGCCGCGCTGCTTGCAGCCGTGGGTGAATTCGACGAAGTCGCCGAGCGTGCCGTAGCGCGGGTCGACGCCGTAATAGTCGGAGATATCGTAGCCGTCGTCGCGATAGGGCGAGGGCTGAAACGGCATCAGCCAGATCGCCGTGACGCCGAGCCCGTGCAGATAGTCGAGCCGCCTGGTCAGGCCCTTGAAGTCGCCGATGCCGTCGCCATTGGCGTCCATATAGGTCGCGACCGACAGGCAATAGATTACGCCGTTCTTGTACCAAAGGTCGTCGATCATCGGCGCTCGGCGGCTTGGGAGGAGGGAGTGTTTGGCCTGTCATTGCGAGGAGCGAAGCGAGGAAGCAATCCAGTGCCCCCTGCTCGGCGCGCCTGGATTGCTTCGCTCGCTCGCAATGGCGAACAGATTGACGGCGTTGCGGTTAGGTCAGCGCCACGCCGTAGTAATCGTCGACCTGACGCGCGCCGCGCCAGTCCCATTCGGAGCCGCGTCCGTATTTCGGCGCGCGTTCGAGTTGGTCGATCGTGACCATCACCTGATAGCCGCCGAGCTCGACATTGTATTTCAGCGCCGGCCAGGGCAGCGGGTAGTGATCGTCGCCGATGCCGAGGAAGCCGCCGAACGACAGCACCGCGTAGGACACCCGGCCGCTGACCTTTTCGATCATCAACCGCTCGATCGAGCCGATCTTCTCGCCGTCCGGCCCGTACACCGCGGTTCCCTGCACCTTGTCGCTGCCGATCAGCTTGAGGGTTTCGTTGGCTTCTGGGTTCATGTTGGTCTCCCTGTGAGCGAAACCAACGAGCGGATCGAAAACCTGTTCCGCGCCCGAGCCTGCGTCATCGCCTCTTCACAAACCGGAGAATCGTACTTATCCTCTCTTCATCGGAAACAACGGAAGGAGGTGGTCCAGTGTCTCTCTCGAAACGCTGTCACCTCGCTGGGGACGCCCGCTGAGGTTGGCTGACTGAGCATCGTTGCGGCGGGCACGAGACCCGCTCGCCGGAAGTGATGCACGAGCAGTGAGCCGCTCGGCCGAGGCGTCTCGCAGCGCCTGGGAACCAGCGAGTTACGAGGCGCGCGTCGGCGTACACACGCCGGCGCGCGTTTGTCGTTTTAGGGCGCTTTGTCACTTCAGTGACTGTCGCTTCAGCCACTGTAGCCCGGATGCAGCGAAGCGAAATCTGGGTCTTTGTCTGCGGCTTCCCGCATTCCGCTGCGCTGCATGCAGGCTACGGCGCATGTGGGCGACGGCGTCAGAACGAACCCGCGAGCGTCAACCGCACCGCGGTTGGTTCGGCCGGATGAACATGGCGGTCGTTGATGCCGCCCAGCGGTTCGCCGGGTAGCCGTGACAGATAGTAATATTCGATCTGGTTGGTCTTGGCGTTGAACAGGTTCAGCACGTCGAGCTGCAGCCGAATGCCGTTGTCGAAGCGATAGCCGGCGCGGGCGTTGAAGATCAGCGACGACAGCGAGTGCACGCTGTCGTCTTCGATCAGCGGCCGCGGTCCGAAGTAACGCCCCTTCAGTGCGCCGAACCAGCCGCGTTGCTCGCCGAGCGTAATGCCGGCGCTCGCCACCCAGGCCGGCGCGCCCGGGATGAAGTCGCCAGCCAGGTCGAAATCCGTGAACCGCGCTTTGGTATAGGCAACGTCGAGATCGACGCCGAGCCAGGATAGCGGCCGATATTGGCTGGTCCACTCGACGCCGACGCGGCGGCTCGGCCGGCTCGGCTCGGTGGTGCCGGCATCGCCGACGAACAACAGCTCGGAGTCGAAATCGAGCACGAACACCGCGAGCGAGGTCGTCAGCCCGGGGATCGATTTGTTGCGGATGCCGAGTTCGGCGCCCTTGGAGCGCACCAGCAGCGGCACGCGGTTCACCGGATCGCCCGAGTTGGGATCGACCGTGATGGTGGCGCCGCGGATGTCGTTGCTATGCAGCCCGGTGCCGACGTTGCCGTAGAACTCGGTGCTGGCCCAGGGACCGAGCACGATGCCGGCTTTCGGGCTGGTCATCGCCGCCGAGGCATTGCCGGAGTTCGCCGGATTGTCGCTGATCACCCGGCCGGTGAAGAAATCCTGGCGCACGCCGGCGGTGGTGCGCAGCCAATCGGTCCAGCGCACGGTGGTGTCGGTCCACAGCCCGAGCGACTGCTCGGAGACGTCGTCGGCGCGCACGGTCGACAGCCAGTCGCGCTGATAGGTCTTGTTGAGGCCGACATTGATGGTGTCGGATCGCGTCTGCAGCCCGACCCGGGTTTCGACCGGCAGGCCGGCGAACCGGTAGTCGAAGCGCTGCGTGCCGTTCAGCCCCAGCACGGTGCGGCGGTCGTGCTGGTTGAACTGGTCGCCGTTCACCGGATCGTCGAGGAAATAGGTGAAGTTGTTATAGAGCTGCAGCGACGAGCGGATCACATAGGCGTTGATGTCGGTCTGGCCGATGTCGCTGGATTTCGCGAACCGGCCCGACAGGCTGTAGCGGCTGGCGATGCCGCCGTCGGTCGGATCGAGCGAGCCGTAGCGGCCGATCAGGCCCTGGTCGATCGCGCGCTGCGCCACCTGATCGGTCGAGGTCCAGCGGTTGGAATAGGCCATGCCGGTCAGCGAGAAGCCGTCGGTCGCGGTGCCCTGGCTGTAGCGCAGCACGCCGTTGAGTTTGCGGACGTTGTCCGGCACGTCCCACGGGCCATTGTAAGTGTTGGCTTCGAACGCGGCGAGCCAGGTGCCGTCGCCGACACGGGTCGAGCCGGCGCCGAGCAGCCGGCGATAGCCGAAGCTGCCGACCGTCACCTCGGCGAGGGTCTTGGGCATCGCCCGCAGATATTCGATGCCGAGCGCGCCGGCCGAGCCGAAGTCGCCGACGTCGGCGAAATACGGCCCCTTGCGCACCGTCATGGTGCTGATCAACTCGGGGATCAGGAAATTGACGTCGGCATAGCCCTGGCCGTGGCCATGGGTCGGCATGTTCACCGGCATGCCTTCGATGGTGATGGCGAGATCGGTGCCGTGGTCGAGGTTGAAGCCGCGCAGGAAGTACTGGTTGGCTTTGCCTTCGCCCGAATGCTGGGTGACCACCAGCCCGGGCGCGGCTTCCAGCGCTTCGCCCGGCCGCATGAACGGCAGCGCGTTGATCTCCGCGCCGGTGATGACGCGGCTGCTCGCGGCCTGATTCTGCGGCGCGGTCATGGCATCCGTTGCAGCGGTGCTGCTCGGCGCTGACGACGATGAG
>NZ_QTKI01000164.1:0-9626 GCF_010820945.1 Rhodopseudomonas sp. BR0C11 | reverse complement strand
CCCGGAAACCGTGCAGCGCCGCGTCGTCAGGATGCAGCAGCAATCGTGGCTCCGGCCGGCGTGCAGCAAGTAGCGCGCTGGCACGGCTCAACTCGCCGCCGGTGAAGGCGTCGTGCAGCGGGATCAGCCACAGCCCTTCGCCGGCCTCGATCGGCTGCAGCACCGCATCCGGCAGCGACGCTTCGCCCGGCTTGATCAGCAAGGTGCCGGGATCACCGCCACGCAACGGGCCGCCGACTTCTTCCAGGAAGCGCGTCACGTTATTGGCCGAATGCAGGCCGGAGGTCTTGTAGCTGGTGATCAAAGGCGCCGGCACCGCGGTGCCACGCGCGCCCTTGATGCCGAAAGTGAGCGGCCCATCCTGATCGACGGGGATCACCGCATCGGCGAACTGCCCGGCGCGATCGTCGGCGGTGCGGCCGGTGTAGGGCCGCGGCGCGCGGGTGACCTTGCCGTCGGGCATCCCGAAGTCTTCGCCCGGCGCCGCATCGGCCACGGCCACGAGATCAGGACGCTCGACGATCAGGTCGCCGATCAGCGCATCGAGCCCGTGCCAGTCGCCGGCGCCGAACGCATCGAGCCGGCGCCAGCTTGCCGGTGCGAAATCCTGCGGCGCGACCGCGGCGAAGAAGCGCTGCGCCCGGCCTTCATAGTTGACGAAGGTGCCGGTCGCCTCGGTGAACGGCGCCACCGGCAGCGCAACCGCGGCGCGCGCGGTGGTCTCGTTGGCCATCGAGTCCAGCGCAACCACACCCTTCGCGGCGGCCAACAGCCGCTCGACGCTAGCGCGCGGGGCACGGTCGAACAGATCGTTCTCGAGCACGATCGCGGTCTTGGCACCGCCGCGTTCGAGCAAAGCGGCAGCGCTGTCGAGGCCGTCGCCGCCGAGCAGCGCGAGCCCGATGCTGTTGGCTTCCGGCGCCAGCAGCACGATCCGCGCTTTCGTGCCGAGCGCAGTGACGATGCGCGCCGCCGTCTCGATAATCTCTGGCGACATCAGCGCGCAGCCGGCGACGATCAGCGGCCGCTCGGCGTTCGCCAGAATCTCGGCGACCCGCGCGGCTTCAGAATGCTCCTCGACCAAGCCGGCGGGGCCTGCGCCAAGCGCCGCCGCAACGCTCGCACCGAACGCGGCGACGCTGTGCGGATCGAGCCGCAGCGACAGCGCGGCGAGATCGTCGAGCGCATCAGGCAGCGGCGTCGCCAGCACGATCGGCGAGCGTCGCCCTTCGCCGGCGGTGCGGACTGCCGGATCGAGGAAGGCGTGCACGCCCTTCTGCGCGGCGAGCTCGCGCTCGGCGCCGCGTGCGGTCTGCCGCAGTGCCAAGGCCAGCCGCGGCGCGGTGCCGGTGAGATTTTCGCCGAGCACCAGCACGGCATCGGCGTGCTCGACCTCGTGCAGCGACGCGATCTTGGCAGGCCCTGCCCGCAAGATTTCGACGATGCGCCGCACCAGACCGGCTTCGACATCGGACACGCCGGCGAAGAACCGCTCCGGTCCGACCAGGCGCTGCAGTGCGTAGTTGGCTTCCAGCGAAGCGCGCGGCGAGCCAATTCCGATCGCGCCTTCGGCCACGATGGCATGGGCAGCGGACGCGGCCTCATGCTCGCTCGCAGGCGCGCCGCCGATTAGCGGCTGCCGCAGCCGATGCTCGGAGACGACGTGCAGCGGACCGTACCGGCCGCGATCGCAGATGAAGTAGCCGTTGAGGGCGCCGTGGTAGCGGTTCTGTACCCGCTTCACCCGGCCGTCGCGCTGGTCGACCAGAATGTTGCAGCCGAGCGAGCAATGCGGGCAGATCGACGGCGTCGCCCGCATGTCCCATTTGCGCGAGTAATCGCGCGACCAGCCCTTGTCGTTGAACACGCCGGTCGGACAGACTTCGGCGAGATTGCCGGCGAACGGGCTTTCCAGCGGACCGTCCTCGGCCCGTCCGAAATACACGTTGTCGTGGGCGCCGAACGCGTCGAGATCACGTCCGCCCGCATAGTCGCGATAGAACCGGGTGCAGCGATAGCAGGCGATGCAGCGGTTCATCTCGTGCGTCACCAGCGGCCCGAGATCCTGATTTCGATGGGTGCGCTTGGTGAACTTGTAGCGGCGATCGATATGGCCGGTGGCGACCGTCATGTCCTGCAGATGGCAGGAGCCGGCCTCTTCGCACACCGGGCAATCGTGCGGATGGTTGACCATCAGCCACTCGATCACCTGGGCACGGAATGCCACCGCTTCCGGATCGCTCACCGAGACCCGCTCGACGTCGGCCACCGGCGTCATGCAGCTCATGACGATGCGGCCTTCCTTGTCGTCCGGGCCGTCATAGACCTTCACGGCGCATTGCCGGCAGGCTCCGACCGAGCCGAGCGCGCCGTGCCAGCAGAAATACGGCACGTCGATGCCGTGCGTCAGGCACGCCGACAGCAGATCCTCGCCGTCCTTGGCTTCGATGACGCGACCGTCGATCTCGATCTTCTTCTTGGTCATGCGCGGCCCACCGGACAGAAGCCCTGGAGGTGGGCCGTGAAGATATCGCCGAAGCGTTCGAGACCGCTGCGGAGCGGCGTCAGCGCGCCGGTGTTGAGATCGCAATAGGAGCGGCCCGAAGGACCGGACAGCGCGACGTGCTGATGAAGTAGGTCGATGTCGGCGCGGGTGCCCTTGCCGGCTTCGAGCGTATCGAGCAGCTTCGATACCCACGGCAAACCGTCGCGGCATGGCGTGCACAGCCCGCAGCTCTCGCGCGCGTAAAATCGCATATGGCGTCCGATCGCCGCCACCGGGCAAGCGCGATCGTCGAGCACGATCAGCGCGCCGGTGCCGAGCGAACTGCCGGCTTTCTTGGCGTTGGTGAAATCGAGCGGCACGTCGAGCTCGGCCTTCTCGAAGAAGGCCGTGGCACCGCCGCCGGGCTGGAACGCCAGCAGCGCACGGCCATTGCGAATGCCGCCGGCACGATGCAGCAACTCACGCGCGGTCGAGCCCATCGGCGCTTCGATCAGTTGCGGGCGCTCGACGCAGCCGGAGATGCCGTACAGCTTGGTGCCGCCTTCGTCGGTGAACGACAGCGAACGATACCAGTCGGCGCCGTTCTCGATGATCGACGGCACCGACGACAGCGTCTCGACGTTGTTGACCGTGGTCGGCCGGCCCCACAGGCCGCTGACCGCCGGATAAGGCGGCCGATGCCGCGGCACCGGACGCTCGCCCTCGATCGCGGCGATCAGTGCGGTCTCTTCGCCGACGATGTAACGGCCCGCGGAAGCGTGCACCCGCATCGTCAGGTCGAAGCCGGAGCCGAGAATGTCGCGGCCCAGCAGCCCGGCGGCTTCGGCCTCGGCGATCGCGCGGCTCAGCGCGGTGGCAGCGGCGCGATATTCGTCGCGCACCAGGATGATCACTTCGGTGGTGCCGATCGCATAGGCAGCGATGGTCGCGCCCTCGATCAGTTGATGCGGCAGCGCCTCCATCAACAGCCGATCCTTGAACGAGCCGGGCTCGGTCTCGTCACCGTTGACGCAGAGATAGCGCGCACCCGGACCGGCTTTGTCGCTGCCGGTGCGCATGAAGCGCCATTTGTTAGCGGTCGGGAAGCCGGCGCCGCCGCGGCCGCGCAGCCCCGCGGCCTCGACCATCGCGATGATCGCTTCCGGGCTGTGGCGCTTGAGCGCCAGCGACAGCGCCGCGTAGCCGCCGAGCCCGCGCCATGCTGCGAGGCTGTGCGGCTGGCGGTCGGCGCGGGCACGGCCGGTGAGCGGCTTGTCGCTCATGGCTGGCCTCCCACCGCAGCGCCGCCGATCAGCGCGTCGAGATCGTCCGGCGTCAGCGGACCGATCAGCTTACGTTCCGGGCCGACCAGCGCCACCGGGGCGCGATCGCAGCCGCCGACGCAGCAGATGTTGATTAGCGTGAACTTGCCGTCCGGCGTGGTTTCGCCGAAGCCGATGCCGAGCTTGCTCATCACCGCATCGCGCACCGCATCGCCGCCGCACAGATAGCAGCTCAGACCGTCGCACAAGAGGATGACCGTGTCGCCGACCGGCGAACGGAAGATCTGGCTGTAGAACGTCGCCAGCGCATCGATCTCGGCGGGCGTGACGCCGAGCACGTCGGCGGCTTCCTTCAGGTGCGCGTCGGACACCCAGCCTTCAGCTTCCTGCACCAGCTTCAGCGCTTCGACCATCGCAGCCTTCGCGCCGCCATGGGTGGCGGCAGCGTGCTGGATCGCAGTCTTGAGGGCGGGACTGAGGCTCATCGGTCGACGTCCGACATCACGTAGTCAATGCTGCCGAGATAGGCGACGAGATCGGCCACCATCATGCCGGGCGCCACCGCGGAGATCATCTGCAGATGCGCGAACGACGGCGTACGGATCCGGGTGCGATAGCTGGACGGTTCGCCGTCCGAGATCAGCGCGAACTGCGTCAGGCCACGCACGGTCTCGACCTGGCCGGTGTATTCGCCCGGCGGCAGCACCGGTCCCCAGCTGGTGCTGATGAAGTGATGGATCATGGTCTCGATGTCGTGCAGCATCCGCTCGCGCGGCGGCGGCGTCGTCAGCGGATGATCGGCCTTGATCGGACCCGACGGCATGTTGTCGACGCACTGCCGGATGATTTTCAGCGACTGCCGGATCTCCTCGACCCGCACCACCGTGCGGTCGTAGCAATCGCCAGCGTGGCCGACCGGAATTTCGAAGTCGAAGTTCTCGAAGCCCGCATAGGGCCGCGCCTTGCGCACGTCCCAGGCATAGCCCGTCGCCCGCAGGCCCGGACCGGTGACGCCCCAGTCGAGCGCCATCGCGGTGTCGTAGGCCGCAATGCCCTTGGTGCGGGCGCGGAAAATCTCGTTGCGCAGCACCATGCCTTCGTAATCGTCGAGCCGCGACGGCATCCAATCGAGAAACTCGCGAACCAGCCGGTCCCAGCCGTCCGGCAGATCCATCGACAGACCGCCGATGCGGAAGAAGCCTGGATGCATCCGCGCGCCGGTGATCGACTCGATCACCCGGTAGCCGCGCTCGCGGTCGGTGAACATGTAGAACACCGGCGACATCGCGCCGGTGTCCTGCGCCATGGTGCCGTAGAACAGCAGGTGGTTCATGATGCGGAACATCTCCGACAGCATGATCCGCACCGTCAGCGCACGATCCGGCACCTTGATGCCGCAGGCCTTCTCGACCGCCTGCAGGTAGGGCATCTCGCCCATCACCCCGCCCAAGTAATCGACGCGGTCGGTGTAGGGCAGGAAGTTGTGCCAGGTCTGGCGCTCGGCCATCTTCTCGGCGCCGCGGTGATGGAAGCCGATATCGGGCCGCGCCGCGACGATCTCTTCACCGTCGAGCGCCAGCACGATTCGGAACACGCCGTGGGTCGCCATCGAATGCGGCCCGTAGTTCAGGATCATCAGCTCGACGCCGTCGCGATGCGTCGGCAGGCCGAACTTCTCCGGATCGGCGGCGAGCGCGTGCTCCTTGGCGTCGAACAGCGACGCCGTCATGTTGAACAGGGGCCGCTCCGTGGCGCGACCCGGCTGGGTCTTGCGCATCGGATGGCCTTCCCAGCCCGGCGGCAGCAGAATACGCAGCGAGTGCGGCTGAGCTTCGAACTCGACGCCGAACATGTCGTAGGCTTCGCGCTCGTACCATGGCGCGTTGGGAAACACCGAGCCGATCGACTTGGCGCGCGGATATTCGGCATCGAGCGCGATCTTGATCCTTATGTCGGCGTTGCGCTCGTGCGACATCAGGTGGCTGGCGATGGAGATGCCGGACGGCGGCAGTCCTTCGCGATGCTTGCGCGCGGTTTCGTCGATCGCCCACAGGTCGACCAGCATCTTGAACGGCCGGTCGATCTCCTGCTTCAGGAAGCGATGCACGTCGATCGTCGCGTCCGGCCGAATCCATACGGTCGGAAACCGATCGGCAGTCATTTGCTCGCCCAGCACCGCGTCCTTGAAGCGCGCGCTGAGCTCGGTGACGAGTTCGGATGCGCTCACAATGACTCCGGCGGATCAAGCAGGGTCTGCGCCATGCGTTCGTCATGGCGCTGGTCGCGCCGGCGTGGCGCGTCGAAGCCGAGGCCGGCGGTGTTGCCGACGGTGACACCGAGCGGACGGCGTTCGCTGCCGACCTGCTGCTGCAGCATGATCAGCGCATCGAGCACCGCTTCCGGCCGCGGCGGACAGCCGGGGATGTAGACATCGACCGGAATGAAACGGTCGACGCCCTGCACCACTGAATAGATGTCGTACATGCCGCCCGAGCAGGCGCAGGCGCCCATCGCAATCACCCAACGCGGCGCGCGCATCTGTTCGTACAGGCGCAGCAGCGGCGCAGCCATCTTGTGAAACACGGTCCCGGACACGACGAGGAGATCGGCCTGACGCGGCGAAGCGCGGATCACCTCGGCGCCGAACCGCGCCTGATCGTAAACCGGCGTCAGCACCGTGACCTGTTCGACGTAGCAGCACGACAAGCCGAAATTGAACGGCCACAGACTGTGCTTGCGCGACCATGCGGTGAGGTCTTCGAGCGTGGTGAACAGGCTCGACAGCGCCATATGTTCTTCGACCGAGCGCTGTTCGCCCGGCACGCCCGGATGTTGCGGCGTCATCGTCATCGGCGCTTGCCCTTGACCCAGTCGAGCGCTCCGTCGAGCCACAGATACACCAGCGCCAGCAGCAGCACGCCGATAAACACAGCGGCTTCGATCAGACCAAGCCAGCCGGCGTCGCGCGCGGCGACCGCCCAGGCGAACAGGATCGCGGCTTCCATGTCGAAGATCACGAACAGCGCGGCGATCAGGAAGTACGGCGCGTTCAGCGGCCCCTGCTGCGGCTGCGCCGGCAGCACGCCGCCTTCGTAGGGCACGTCGGGCCGCGCACCAGAGCGCTTCTCGCGCAGCCAGGCCGCGACCACGATGATCGCCGCAACGATCCCGGCCGACAGCGCGACGTGGATAGCGAGTGCGGCGCCCGAATTGATCGGAAGGGTCAGATCACCCACCGGCAAGGCTCCAACAAACAGCGGAAGAGCGGATCACGAACGATCCGACGTGGGGTGTAGAAGTCGGGTTGTTAACGCATCGTCACCATGCCATCCGACCCGTCAAGGCTGGTTGACGCGGATCAACTCCGCGGCCACGACAACGTGAGAATCCCGCTGTGATTTCCTGTACTTGGAACCCGGTATAGGGTGTCGGAAAGCCCCGCATGGCAGGGCTTTGCGGGCTCCAGCCAAGGCTCTTCCGACGGCCGAATCGGCCTCGTTCACGATCTGCGGCACGTTGCCACGTTGAGCCGCGATGGCCGTGAGCTTGCGTGCCCGGTGGCTGTCCGAGGTCGGCCGCGTACGCATCGGTCCGCCCGAACACGCCTGGGACCGATGCGCGAACACATTTCGCCGGACGCTGAAATGATCTAACGATAATTGTTTCGTCCTGGGCCGGCTGATGTCGCTAATCCATCTCTACACCCGCGTGCTGCAACTGCTCGGCAAGGAGGCGCGGCTCGGCTGGATTCTTGCCGTCGCCAATCTGCTGCTCGCCACCGCGCAATTCGCCGAGCCGATCTTGTTCGGCCGCATCGTCGACGTGATGAGCGGCAATCTCGCCACCGGCGCACTTGTGCCGGAGACGCGCTCGCCCTGGCCGTTACTCGGCGCCTGGGTCGGCTTTGGCCTGTTCACCATCATGTGCTCGGCCCTGGTTGCGCTGCAGGCCGACCGACTGGCGCACCGGCAACGCCAGGCCGTGCTCACCGGCTACTTCGAACACATCCTACAACTGCCGATCAGCTTTCACACCGGCACCCATTCGGGCCGGCTGATGAAGGTGATGCTGCAAGGCACCGACGCGTTGTGGCGGATGTGGCTCGGCTTCTTCCGCGAACACTTCGCCGCGATCCTGTCGCTTGTCGTGCTGCTGCCGCTGTCGCTGTACATCAACTGGCGGCTGGCAATTCTGCTGTTCGTACTGTGCGTCGTGTTCACGGTGCTGACCACACTGGTGGTGCACAAGACCTACGGCATGCAGGGCGAGGTCGAAGCCCAGTACAGCGATCTCTCCGCTCGCGCTTCGGACGCGCTCGGCAATGTCGCGCTGGTGCAGAGCTTCGTGCGCATCGACGCCGAGGTGCAGGGGCTGCGCAACGTCTCGGGGCGGCTGCTCGCGGCACAGATGCCGGTGCTGTCGTGGTGGGCGCTGGTGACGGTGATCACCCGCGCCTCCACCACCATCACGGTGCTGTCGATTTTCGCGCTGGGCATCTACCTCAACCAGCAGGGGCTCACCAGCGTCGGCGAGATCGTGATGTTCGTCTCGTTCGCCACGCTGCTGATCCAGCGGCTCGAGCAGGTGGTGAACTTCATCAACAACGTGCTGATGGAAGCCCCGCGCTTGCGCGAATTCATCGCCGTGCTCGATACCGTGCCCGCCGTGCGAGACCGCGCCGATGCGATCGACTGCGGCCGGCTGTCCGGCCTGGTCGAATTCCAGAACGTCTCGTTCTCTTATGACGGCAAGCGGCCGGCGGTGGAGGATCTGAGCTTCACCGCCCTGCCCGGCGACACCATCGCGCTGGTCGGCGCCACTGGCGCCGGCAAGTCGACCGCGATCGCGCTGTTGCATCGCGCCTTCGATCCACAGTCCGGCGTGATCAAGGTCGACGGCATGGATGTCCGCGGTATTACGCTGGCGTCGCTGCGGCGGAACATCGGCGTGGTGTTTCAGGAAGCGCTGCTGTTCGATCGCTCGATCGCCGATAACCTGCGGGTCGGCAAACCGGACGCGACGCCGGAAGAACTGCGCCTCGCCGCCGAGCGCGCGCAGGCGCTGGAGTTCATCGAGCGCAGCGACCACAAGTTCGAGACCAATGCCGGTGAGCGCGGCCGGATGCTGTCCGGCGGCGAAAGGCAGCGGCTGTCGATCGCGCGTGCATTACTGAAGGATCCGCCGATCCTGATCCTCGACGAAGCCACCTCGGCACTCGACGCAGTGACCGAGGCCAAGCTCAACCTCGCGCTCGACGAGGTGATGAAAGGCCGCACCACCTTCGTGATCGCGCACCGGCTGTCCACCATTCGTGACGCCACCCGTATTCTGGTGTTCGACAACGGCAAAGTGATCGAAAGCGGAACGTTCGATGAACTGGTGGCGCGCGGCGGTGCATTTGCGCAATTGGCGCGGGCGCAATTCATGGTGCAGGAGAGCGCGCGCTCGGCAATGAGCCCGGCAGCTGACACACAACTCTGATCGGTCGAATTTCAGCCCTTTTCGTCCCCGATTACCCGGGGCCAAGCCCTGTTCTGCGGGCGCGAGCCGGTATAGGGTCGGGTTTGCTGGGGCCACCGCCTGAAAACCCGAACGTCACCGTGCCGCGATCTCGTCGGCGCGACGGAACTCACAGGACCGGAATCGGAACGTGCCTTTCATCACTGCACAGCCTCGCCGTTCATCCTCGTTTTTGACCATCGTCGTTGCGGCGTTGTTGTCGCTGACCGTGCTGCCGCGCGTCGCGAATGCCGAAGCGCTGCTGCTGATCGAGGCCGATACCGGCAAGGTGCTGCAGGCCGACAACGCCACCTACCCGTGGCATCCGGCCTCCGTCACCAAGCTGATGACTCTGTATG
>NZ_QTKI01000163.1:0-9799 GCF_010820945.1 Rhodopseudomonas sp. BR0C11 | reverse complement strand
CGGTGTAGTCCGGAAAGTCGATATGGTGGGCGATCCGCGAGCGGAAGCCGGGATTGCTCTGGAAGAACTTCTCCATCCGGTCGGCATAGCCGGCCAGGATCACCACCAGATCGTCGCGCTGGTTCTCCATCACCTGGAGCAGAATCTCGATCGCTTCCTGTCCGTAGTCGCGCTCGTTCTCCGGGCGATACAGATAGTAGGCCTCGTCGATGAACAGCACGCCGCCCATCGCCTTCTTCAGCACTTCCTTGGTCTTCGGCGCGGTGTGGCCGATATATTGCCCGACCAATTCGTCGCGGGTCACCGAGACGACGTGGCCGCGGCGAACGAAGCCGAGCTTGTGTAGGATCGAGGCGATGCGCAGCGCCACCGTGGTCTTGCCGGTGCCGGGATTGCCGGTGAACGACATGTGCAGCGTCGGGTTGCCGGTGGCGAGTCCCATCCGCTTGCGCAGGCGTTCGACCAGCAGTAGCGCCGCGATCTCGCGGATGCGGGTCTTGACCGGCTTGAGCCCGACCAGCTCGCGATCGAGCTGATCGAGCACCTCGCCAATGCCCACCTCGTTGAACTCGGCGCGGAGATCGACGCGCGCGGGCGGCGCGTCGTTTCCATTGGGCGTCGTTGCTGTCGCGTCCACGATCAGCCTCCGTAGCGGCGGCCTTCAGGCTTGTCGGCCGAATAGGCGCGCGTGGTGTACCGCATGTTGCGGCCGTCGGACTCCTGACGGTCGAGCCGGAAGCCGGGCTCGTCCTTCGGGCGGTTGACGATGAAGGACAGCCGCACCGATTCCCAACCATGCGAGGAGTCGAACGCCGACAGCCGGATGTAGCGGTCGCCGTAGATCTTGCGGCATTCGTTGAGTTCCATCATCACGCCGGCGGCGTCCTGCAAATCGAACATCGGCAGGCCCCACATCTCCCAATAGGTGTTACGGGGATGCGGATCGTCGGTGAATTCGAGGTTCACCGCCCAGCCCTTGGACAGCGCGTATTGCACCTGGGCGGCGATCTGCTCGTCGGTGAGATCGGGCAGGAACGAGAAACAGCCTTGGGTCAGTCGCATGGATATTACTCCTTGGTTTTCGCCGTGCACCGAAAGCCTGCGTCATTGCGAGCGAAGCGAAGCAATCCAGCGCAGTGCACCGGGCTTCTGGATTGCTTCGTCGCTTCGCTCCTCGCAATGACGGGTCAAGGCCTATCGGCCGGGTTGAGGTTGTTAGACCGACACCGACGGGGTCGGCGCGTAGTCGGGGGTGTCGGTGGATTCGTAGTTGAAGGTCACGTTCTTCCAGGTGTCGAGCGCGGCCTTCAGCGGCGTGCAGGTCTGCGCCGCCTTGGCAAGGATTTCCGGACCTTCGTGCAGATAGTCGCGACCCTCGTTGCGGGCGAGGATCATGGCTTCCAGCGCGACGCGGTTGGCGGTGGCGCCCGCCGCGATGCCCATCGGGTGGCCGATGGTGCCGCCGCCGAACTGCAGCACGACGTCTTCGCCGAGCAGATGGAGCAACTGGTGCATCTGGCCGGCGTGGATGCCGCCCGAGGCCACCGGCATCAGCTTGTTGAGGCTGGCCCAATGCTGGTCGAAGAACAAGCCGTTCTCCAGCGCCATCGGGTTGAAGTCCTCGCGGCAGATGTCGTAGTAGCCCTTGGTGGTCGCCGGATCGCCTTCCAGCTTGCCGACAACGGTGCCGGCATGGATGTGGTCGACGCCGGCGAGCCGCATCCACTTGGCGATGACGCGGAACGACACGCCGTGATTGCGCTGCCGCGTGTAGGTCGAGTGACCCGCACGATGCAGATGCAGGATCATGTCGTTCTTGCGCGCCCACTTCGCCATCGACTGGATCGCGGTGTAGCCGATCACGAGGTCGATCATCACGATGATCGAGCCGAGCTCCTTGGCGTATTCGGCGCGCTCGTACATATCCTCCATCGTCGCCGCGGTGACGTTGAGGTAGGTGCCCTTGATCTCGCCGGTCTGCGCCTGCGCCTTGTTGACCGCCTCCATGCAGTAGAGGAAGCGCTCGCGCCAGTGCATGAACGGCTGCGAGTTGATGTTCTCGTCGTCCTTGGTGAAGTCGAGACCGCCCTTCAGCGCCTCGTACACCACGCGGCCGTAGTTGCGGCCCGACAGGCCGAGCTTCGGCTTGACGGTGGCGCCGAGCAGCGGCCGGCCGAACTTGTCCATGCGCTCGCGCTCGACCACGATGCCGGTCGCCGGGCCCTGGAACGTCTTCACATAGGCGATCGGCAGCCTCATGTCCTCGAGCCGCAGCGCCTTCAGCGGCTTGAAGCCGAACACGTTGCCGATGATCGATGCGGTGAGGTTGGCGATCGAGCCGGCCTCGAACAGGTCGAGGTCATAGGCGATATAGGCGAAGTACTGACCGGGCGAATTCGGCACCGGATCGACCCGGTAGCACTTGGCGCGATACTTCTCGGCCGCGGTCAGACGGTCGGTCCAAACCACCGTCCAGGTCGCGGTGGACGATTCACCGGCGACGGCCGCGGCGGCTTCGATCGGATCGACGCCGTCCTGCGGGGTGACGCGGAACAGCGCGATAACGTCGGTGTCCTTCGGCTCGTAGTCGGGCTCCCAATAGCCCATCTTCTTGTATTCCATCACGCCCGAGCGATAGCGGTCCTTGCCGCGGATGGTGACTGCTTCGTTCATGTCGTCCTCCTTGAAAGCCCTGGCCGGCCGAGGCGGCTGGATGGTCGGACACCGTTCGGGAACTCGATCGCGAAGTTCGCGCTGTGCCGATCGGCGTCGCGGGATGCGTTGTGGGAGGACATTGACCACAACCGCGAAAATAAGAGAAATTTTATTATCTTCGATATCGCAAAAGAATTTCTTATATCTTAGGCGACGCGATCAGGCCACCGCAGACGGAGCGTCGAGCACCGGCTCGGCGTTGTCGAGCGCGGCATGAAGCGCCGCAAACGCATCCGGAATATCCTTGTGGGGGGCGCAGGCGGCCTCCATCCGGCGGCACGCTGCTGCTAACTGCTTGAAGCCGAGCTGACCGGCGAGCGATACAGTCTTGTGAGCTGTGGCGCCGAGCGCGGTCCGCGCCTCGTGATCGAGCTTCATCGCGTCGATGTGGTGCGGCCATTGCGTCCTGATGCGCGCGATGGTGTCGCGAAGCTGCTCGGAAAAGCCCGCGATATCGTGGTCGCTGGCGAACATCCGCAGATCTTCCAGCGCAGCCTGATCGCGCACCGGATGGTCCGGCTCGGAGCCAAGCTCGATCGGCGCCAATGGCTCGGACGGCACATGCGCGATATCGCCGTCGATCCATCGCGCCACGCAGGCCAGCAGTTCGGCGCGGTTTATCGGCTTGCCGAGGTGGCCGTCGACGCCCGCCGCCTTGTAGCGCTCGACCTGCTCGGGAAGCACGTTGGCGGTGAGCGCGATGATCGGCACGTCGCGGTAAACACAGGCGAGCGCGCGGATCCGGCGGGTGGCTTCCAGCCCGTCCATCTCGCCCATCTGAACGTCCATGAAGATCAGGTCGTAGCTGCGGCTCGCCACCATCGCGATCGCGGCCGCGCCGCTGTCGGCGAGATCGACCAGGTGGCCGGCGCGGGTCAGCATCGTCTTGCACAGATCGCGGTTCATCTCGACGTCGTCGACCACCAGGATCTTGGCCGAGCGTCTGCAATGGACCTGCGCATCGTGGCGCTCGATATCGAGCCGTTCGGCGACCGGCATCTCGACTTCGAAATAGAACGTGCTGCCGGCGCCCGGCTGGCTTTCGATCTTGAGTTCGCTGTGCATCGCCTGGACGATCCGCTGCGAGATCGCCAGCCCGAGCCCGGTGCCGCCGAATTTGCGCGAGATCGTCTCGTCGGCCTGGCTGAAGCGCTTGAACAGCCCTTTCTGCGCCTCCGGCGAAATGCCGATGCCGGTGTCGGCAACGGAAATGCGCAGACGGACCAGATGATCGACCCGCCCGATGCACGACACGATCAGCTCGACCGATCCGGCCGAGGTGAACTTGACGGCGTTGTTCATCAGGTTGAGCAGCACCTGACGGAGCCGCACCGCATCGCCGATCAGCACCGGCGGCGTGGCGCGCGCGGTCGCGATCAGCTTCAATCCCTTCTCGTCCGCCTTCGGCTCGATGATCGATGCGCAATTGGCGATCAGCTCGTTGATGTAGAGCGGCTTGCTCTCCAGCGTGACGCCACAGGCTTCGATCTTCGAGAAGTCGAGAATGTCGTCGATGATCACCCGCAGCGAGTCGCTGGCCTCGAAGATCCGCATCACCTGACGGCGCGTGTCCGGCGCCAGCGTCTCGTCCTCCAGAACGAGATCGGCATAGCCGATGATGCCATTCAGCGGCGTGCGGATTTCGTGGCTCATATTGGCGAGGAAATCCGCCTTGGCGGCGCTGGCCTGTTCGGCGGTGGCGCGCGCGGCCTTGAGTTCGTCCTCGTATTTGAGCTGCTCGGTGAGATCGACCGCAATCCCCAGTACGCCGAGATTGACGCCGTCGCGGGTGCGCAGCCGGCTGAGGGTGAGCCGGGTCGGGATCCGATTGCCGAGCGCATCGATGTAGGTCCACACCGCGGTGTCGGGATCGTTACGGGCAAGGCGCGCCTGCAGCACACCGAGATTGGTGTTGACGGTCACTCCCTCCTTGCGCATCGCATCGGCACGCGCGGCGAGCTCGTCGGGGTCGTGGAACAGCATCGCGGTCGCGCGGCCGATCAGATCGGAGGCCTTGTAGCCGAGCATGCGCTCGGCGGCCGGATTGAACAGCGTGATGGTGCCGGAGACGTCGGTGGCGATCACCGCATAAGCGGCGCGTTCGAGAATGGCGGTCTGCAGCGTCAGGGTCTTCTCGAGCTGGCAGGTGCGCTCGGCGACCTGACGCTCCAGCGCGGCGTTGAGGTCGTGAACCTCGCGCTCCGCCTGCACCAGATCGGTGATGTCGCGCATCGACGCCGCCATCCCGATCAGCCGGCCGTCATCGGCGCGGATCGGCGAGATGCTGACGGCGACATCGACCAACGTGCCGTTTGCCCGCTTGCGCTTGGTCCAGAGATACGCGAACGCGGTGCCGTCGCTGATACCGGACAGCATCTGCTGCTCTTCGTCGCGCAGATCGTCGGGGACCATCAGCTCGGTGGCGTTCTGACCGATCGCCTGCTCGGCGGTGTAGCCGAACAGCCGCTCGGCGGTCTTGTTCCAGCTCAGCACCGTGCCGTCGATCGACTGGCCGACAATCGCGTAGCTCGATCCCTCGACGATCGCCGCAAGGTGCGCCTGCTTGAGCTTGTGCGCGTTGCGCCGCTCGTAGCGCGACAATTGCAGTTCGATCAGGCCGGCGATCGACAGGCCGACCGCCAGCGAGATCACGAAGATCCACCACGGTACGTCCAACCCGTGCCCGAGACCGGGAGGCTCCCAAGTGCGGGTGTATTGCGAGGCGATCCGCCCCGCCATCACGCTGAGCGAGACGATCACCGCGACGCCGAACAGGCGGACCAAGGCACGTCCGCCCCGCCGCACCGGCCGTCGCGGCGCCGGAATCGGCGCACCTTCGAACTTCCGCTTGGCGTCGTTGAAGTCGTTCATCGGTGCGCCATCCGGCTAGACCGCTGCGTCCGGCCTGGACTCGCCGGTGCAGTACTGCTGGATCGCATCGAACAGCGCCTGCACGTCGAACGACTTCTTGAAGATCGCAACGGCGCCGGAATGGCCCAGCATATCGCGCTTCAGCAGCTTGGCGGTGGCTTCATCGATCTCCCATCCGCTGAGGACGATGACCGGGATCTGCGCCGTGGTGCGCGAGCTGCGCAGCCGCATGATCAGGAAATCGGCATCGCCTTCCGGCATGTGATAGTCGGTCACCACCACGCTCGGATACTGACCGGCCGCCATCCGCAATGCACGGGCGGCGTTCGGCGCATACAGCACCTCGATCCCGAGTTTCTTCAGCCGGCTCGCCAGGAACTGGCCGACCTGCTCGTCGTCGTCGACCACCAGCACGCGCGGCCGGATCGGCAGCACGTCGAGCCCGGCCATCAGCGGCCCGGTGTGCTCGGCGATCGCTTCGGCCATCTGCGGAAAGATCTCGGTGAGCGCGCAGCTGATGTGATGCCAGAACTGCTCACATTTGCAGGCGTAGAACATCCCCATCGCCTCGCAGCGCTCCAGCGTCTCCTCGCAGGTGATGCCGGTGACGACGATGACGTCGACCGGCAGGCCACCCGGTTCGAGCAGATGAAACGAAGCGGTGAGCCCGTCGAGCTTCGGCATGTTGATGTCGACGATGATCAGGTCCGGCGACTTGCGCCGCGCCTTGAGCAGCATCTGCAGGCCGTTGGTGGCGGTGTCGACCTCGAAGCCGATCTTGCGGCATCGCGCCGACAACGCGGCCAAAACCGCCGGATCGTCGTCCGCAATCAGGATCACAGGGGCGCTCATACGGCTCTCCAGTCGCGCTGATCAATCCGGCCGCAGGCCGCTGTTCTGGTCCAAGAGGTCGAGCAATTCGTCGAGACGGGACACCACGTCGGCCCGGGAAGCCGGATCGTGCAGCGCATGCTTCAGCGCGCGCTCCACCTCGGCCGCAGCCGCGCTGATCGCCGCAAAGCCGTAGATCCCCGCAACGCCGACCAACTTGTGGGCCACGTGGCGCAGACCGTCCGGGGCCGCGCCGGATTCGAACGGCTCCCGCAGCTCGCGCAGCAGCGCGGCGTCTTCCCTGAAGCGGTCGCGGATCTCGATCTCCGGAGCAGGCGCTTCATCGTCGACAGCCGCCGCCGCCAGCTCGAGATAGCTGCGCACGCTGCTGATCAGTTCGCGCAGATTGAACGGCTTGGCGATGATGCCGGAGGCGCCGAGCGATCTGAAATCGGAGATGTCGTCGAACCGGCCGCACGCGGTGGTGAAGACCACCGGGATGCTCATGGTGATAGGCTGATTGCGGAGTTCTTCGAGGAATTGCACGCCGTCGACATCCGGCATCGAAACGTCGCTGAGGATCAGGTCCGGCAGCCATTCGGCCGCGGCGCGCACGCCTTCCTCGGCGGAAAGGCATCCCCTGGTTTCAAGATCCGGATCTCGGGACAACACCGCGGCGACGACCTTCAGCATCGCTGGATCGTCATCAATATGCAGAATACGACTTTTCACACGACCTCCCTTTCGACGATCGCATGTCGCTTTTTGCCGTGGCGGCAGCCGGCCACTCCATAGTACGCAACGAAACCGCGAGAATGATGATAACTCGCTCGCTAATATACCGTTTAAATGAACGTGATTCTCGTGCACCGCAAAGCTAAACAGACTGATACTCGTTATCTCACGTAGTTACGTAGTAATCATGGCATTCATTGCAGCGCACCAAAAGCGGCATTCCAACCAATATTGCTTTTCGGCTAAATCACAGAACCCGCCATTACAGCGAACTAATCACTAGATCGATCAATTCATGAGGAACCAGCAAGCCAACTAACACAATCCGGCACAGACTCTCCCCGCTGCGCGCCCAATTTCGTGCAGGCACCCGCCTCGCCATCGCCGCGCCCATAAGACCTGGCCCGCAGCGAAGAACCCGGCCGTGGCTGTGTCAGTCGGCGACCAGCTCAATGCGAGCTCAGGGCGACACGCCTCGTGCACCCGCCCCCCATAAGCCCGGAGCCGGGCTGACAGATCCGCGTCCAGGTTGACCCTCTCGGGCGAATAGCCGACAGTTCGCAATCGTTCCCGTACGCCGTGTTTGTTTGATGAGCCGACAGTTCAAAACCGTCTCGATTCGCCAGCTCCGCGCGCTGGCGGCGCTGGCCGAGACCGGCAGCATCACAGCGGCGGCCGGCAAGCTGAACCTGACCCAACCGGCGGTCACGCTGCAGCTCCGCAATCTGCAGGCGCTGGCCGATCTGCCGCTGATCCAGCGCAGCAACGACGGGATGCGGCTGACCGATGCCGGGCGCGAGGTGCTGGCGCTCAGCGAGCGGATCGAGGCGGCGATCGCGGCCTGCGAGACCTCGCTGGAGATGATCGCCGGCAAAACCGCCGGGCGGATTTCGATCGGTGCGGTGTCGACCGCAAAGTACTTCGTGCCGTTCGCGATCTCCGGCTTCCTCAAGCGCCATCCGAAGATCGACGTCCACCTGTCGATCGGCAACCGCCAGGAGATCGGCGCGGAGCTGCGCAACTACGAGCTCGACATCGCCATCATGGGACGGCCGCCGGTCGATCTGGAAGTCGATGTCCACCTGATCGGCGATCACCCCCACGTCATCATCGCGCCGACCGCGCACCGGCTGGCGCGCAAGGACAACATCGCGCCGCAGGAACTCGCGAACGAGACCTTCGACACCCGCGAGCCCGGCTCCGGCACCCGCAGCCTGATGGAGCAGTTCTTCGGCGGCGCCGGAATCAGCCCGCCGGTCGGCATGGAGATGAGCAGCAACGAGACCATCAAGCAGGCGGTGATCGCCGGGCTCGGCGTCGCTTTCATCTCCGCCCACACCGTCGCCACCGAGCTCGACGAGCGGCGGCTGGTGATCCTGGACGTCGAGGGGCTGCCGGTGGTGCGGCAATGGTTCCTGGTCAGCCGCAAGGACAAGGTGCTGCTGCCGCCGGCGCGGGCGATGCTGGAGTTCATCAAGGCCGAAGGCTCGCACTTCCTGCCGCGCACCCATGGCCGGATGCGCCTGACCCGGCCATCGCCGCGCGGCAAGCGAGGCTGAACCGAGGGGGCCGGTGGCTCTGATCCGCTGAGCCCGGCCCTCGCCGTCGAAAGATCTGAAGCTCGGATATGCCGAACCGCCCCTCACCCGGATTGCTGCGCAATCCGACCTCTCCCCGCGCGCGGGGAGAGGTTAGGCCGAGCGCGAGACTGAGGCTCTCAAACGCCCGAGCCAGTGTGGGCTTCGGCGTTTGACCGAAGCACACCGCCGCAGCGCAGAGCCCCGCCAAAAACAAAGGCGCGCGCCGGGAGGCGCGCGCCAGTCTTTCTCGGGTAGATCAGTGAAGAGCTTAGGCAGCCTTGGCGAGGCCGACCCGTGCCCAGATTTCAGAGAGCGCCTGCACCAGATGCTCGATGTCGGCGTCGGTGTGCTGCGGCGACGGCGTGATCCGCAGCCGCTCGGTGCCGCGCGGCACGGTCGGATAGTTGATCGGCTGCACGTAGATGCCGTAGCGGTTGATCAGCTCGTCGCTGATCTGCTTGCACAGCACCGCATCGCCGACCATCACCGGCACGATGTGGCTCGGGTTCGGCATGTGGGCGACGCCGACCTGGTCGAGCCGCATCCGCAGCCGGGCGACACGATCCTGGTGACGATCGCGCTCGGCCGAGCTGGAGCGGATGTGGCGGACGCTGGCCAGCGCGCCGGCGGCGACCGCCGGCGGCAGCGAGGTCGAGAAGATGAAGCCCGAGGCGAAGCTGCGGACGAAATCGCACAGCGCCGCCGAGCCGGTGATATAGCCGCCGACGATGCCGAACGCCTTCGCCAGCGTGCCTTCGATCACGGTGAGGCGGTGGCTGAGGCCTTCGCGATCGGCGATGCCGCCGCCGTTCGGGCCGTACAGGCCGACGCCGTGAACCTCGTCGAGATAGGTCATGGCGTTGTGCGCGTCGGCGACGTCGCAGATCTCGGCGATCGGCGCGATGTCGCCGTCCATCGAGTACACCGACTCGAACGCCACCAGCTTCGGCGCGTGCGGGTCGAGATCGGCGAGCTTGCGCTCGAGGTCGCGCGGGTCGTTATGCGCGAAGATCCGGGTCTCGCTGCGGCTGTGACGAATGCCTTCGATCATCGAGGCGTGGTTGAGC
>NZ_QTKI01000162.1:0-9868 GCF_010820945.1 Rhodopseudomonas sp. BR0C11 | reverse complement strand
GTTCGTCGCCATCACGTGCGAGGCCAAGAGTTGGATCGTGGCGATCACCGGCTTTCTTTTGTCGATGGCGCTGGCGGCAATGGGACTGGAGACCGACCTGCGCAAACTCGCCGCGCGCGGCCTGCGGCCCGCTTTGCTCGGCCTCACCGCGTCGCTGTTCATTGCCGGCTTCTCGCTGACGCTGATCAAACTCACAGGATGGCAAGGATGACACTGGAACAGCTCCGCATCTTCATCGCGGTCGCCGAACAGCAGCACATGACCCGCGCCGCGAGCGGACTGAACCTCACTCAATCGGCCACCAGCGCGGCGATCGCCGCGCTGGAAGCACGTCACGGGGTCAAGCTGTTCGACCGCGTCGGCCGCGGCATCGTGCTCACGCAAGCCGGTCGCGACTTCCTCGGCGAAGCCCGCGCCGTGCTTGCCCGCGCCCGCGCCGCCGCACAGGCACTCGACGACATCGCCGGGCTGAAACGAGGTTCGCTCAGCGTCGCCGCCAGCCAAACCGTCGGCAACTACTGGCTGCCGCAACGGCTGCTGCGCTTCCGGCAGCGTTATCCCGGCATCACGCTGCAGCTCACGATCGCCAATACCGAACAGGTCGCCGCCGCGGTGCGCGAAGGCCGCACAGATCTCGGCCTAGTCGAAGGCGAGGTCGACGATCCGCTGCTGAACGCGACGCCGATCGGCGGCGATGATCTGGTGATCGTGGTCGGACGCGACCATCCGTGGTGCACGCTGCCGCGGCTGACGACCGCCAAGCTCACCACCACCGGCTGGGTGCTCCGCGAACGCGGCTCGGGCACGCGCGCGATGTTCGAGGCCGCGCTGCAACGCAGCGGGCTGGCGTTGTCCGATCTCGATGTCCGGCTGGAATTGCCGTCCAACGAAGCAGTCCGCGCCGCAGTCGAAAGTTCTGACTGCGCCACCGCGATCTCTGCACTCGTCGCCGCGCCGTCACTGGCCGCCGGCACGTTGCACTGCCAGCGATTCGATCTGCCGCATCGCGCGTTTCATCTCTTGCGTCACAAGGAACACAGCCACAGTCAGGCCGAGAACGCACTACTTGCTGAATTGTCCGATATGCCCGCGCGCTGATCTGGATTTGGATACCAAAATCGCGGCTGCTAATTCCCGGTTCCCGCCACAGGAACTCACAACTCTGTAACTATCCAAAGAAAACTTAGCTTATTTGCCTCGCATCGTTGCGGCGCTGCCGAAGCCATGCCTAGGGTTACAACCTAGGAGGGTGAGACGTTGCGCAAGGGGCTGACGCTTTCGACCAGACTGGCGATCTTGGTGATGTCGACGGCAATGCTGACCGCAATCGGGGTCGGCTATCTCGGCTATCGCAACATCGCGCCGGTGGCGATCGAGCGGACCCTGGCTGGACTCGACGCCAATGCAGGCTGGCAGGCGCGCGAGCTGTCTCAGCTCGTCAACGGCGCCACCGCCGACCTGATGGGATTCCGCCACATTATCGGCATTGACGAGCTGATCGAGCTCAGTCTCGACCGGTCGAAAATCGTCGCCGGCGGCGAAAGCCTGCCGCAGTGGCGTGAACGCATCGGCCGCCGCCTCGCGCTGGAACTGGAAAACAAGCCGGACTTCGCACGCTACCGGCTGATCGGCGTCGCCGACCAGAGCCGCGACATCGTCCGTGTCGAACGTCTGGCCAACGGCAAGATTCGTATCGTTCCCGACGACCAGTTAGCATTCGCGGGCGGCCGCGAGATTATCGAGCTCGGCATGTCGGCCAAAGACGGCGAGATGTTGATCTCGACTGTCGAGTTCGAGCCTATCGAGGAGCCGTCAGCCAAAGCCGCACAGCAGGACGCACCGGCGCTGCGTCCCATCATTCGCGTCGTCACCCCGGTGTTCAGTGACGATGGCGCGCGGTTCGGCGTTCTGGCCGCGACGATCGACCTGAGAAGGCCGTTCGAGCGGCTGAAAGATCCGGTACTGGCGGCGTCCAAGATCTATGTGGTCGACGACAAGGGACACTACCTGTTCCACCCGGACGCCCCTCGAGGCGGCTTGGCGATCGGCTTTCCCTCGACCCTGGAGCAGGATTTTCCCGGGCTCGCCGGGGCGCTGGCGAACGACCGCTGGACTCCGGCCGTGATCGAAAGCCGCAATGGTGACCGGTTCGGCGTCGCCTATCAGCCGATGAACGCCGGCACCGAGACGCCTTTGGCGCTGGTCGAAGCGATCGCCGAGCACGACATGATCCGCGGCCCGATGCTGGCGTGGGGGAAGTCCACCCTTGTCGGTGGCAGCTTCGCCGTGCTGGTGGCGATCGTGCTGGCGGTAGCGTTCGCCCGCAGCCTGGCGCGGCCGCTCTCGGAGATGACCCGTGCGGTCGAAAGCCTCAGTGGCGGCGGGCCGCTGACGCTGCCGCGTAACGCCGGCGGGGAGATCGGCGTGCTGGCCCAGGCGTTCTCTTCGACGATGCAGGAGTCGCGCGAGAAGACCGCGGCGCTCCGCCGCGAGAAGGAGATTTTCGAATCGATCATGAATGCGATGGCCGAGGCCGTGCTGCTGGTCGATACCGAAGGTGTGATCGTCTATGAGAACCCCGCCGCTGTGGCGCTGCGCACCTCGCCCACCGGGATCACGGGCCCGACCTGGGAGACTTCGGTCGAGTCGTTCCTCGCCGACGGCGTCACACCGCTCGAGGTCGATCAGCGTCCCGGACGACGGGCGATGCGCGGCGAGCCGATTGATCGCTTCGAGTTCGTCGTCCATGTGCTGGGCAGCGACAAGATTGTCGATGTTTCCGGCAACGCGCGCCCGATCCGCGAGGCCGACGGCACGATCAGCGGCGCAGTCGTGGTGTTCAGCGACGTCTCCGAGCTGAAGGAGACCGAGCGGCGACTGCACCAGTCGCAGAAGCTGGAGGCGATCGGTCAGCTCACCGGCGGCGTTGCGCACGACTTCAACAACATGCTGACGGTGATCAGCGGCACCGCCGAGATCTTGCTCGACGAGCTGGCCGACCGGCCCGACCTCGTCACCATCGCGAAAATGATCGACCAGGCCGCCGAGCGCGGCGCAGACCTCACCCGTCAACTGCTCGCCTTCGCCCGCAAGCAGCCGCTGCAGCCGCGCAACATCGATGTCAACACCGTGGTGTCGAACATCAAGCAGCTGCTGCGGCCGACCATCGGCGAGCACATCGACATCGACGTTCGGCTCGATCCGGCGGTCGATCCGGCGCTGATCGATCCGTCGCAGTTGTCGTCCGCACTGCTCAACCTTGCCGTCAATGCCCGCGACGCGATGCCGGGCGGCGGCAAGCTGCTGTTCGAGACCGCCAACGTAATGCTAGATGACGACTACGCCGAACATCACCCCGAGGTGAAGCCGGGCCGCTATGTGATGATCGCAGTCAGCGACTCCGGCGCCGGCATGACGCCCGACGTGCTGGAGAAAGCGTTCGAGCCGTTCTTCACCACCAAGAGCGTCGGCAAGGGCACCGGCCTCGGGCTGAGCATGGTGTACGGCTTCGTCAAACAGTCGAACGGCCACATCCAGATCTACAGCGAGGAACAGCACGGCACCACGATCCGGCTGTACCTGCCCCGCGCCGATTCCGACGTCGATGCCCTGCCCTCGATCACGCCGATCGAAGGCGGCACCGAAACCATCCTGCTGGTCGAAGACGACGAACTGGTGCGCAACTTCGCACTGGCCCAGCTTCGCGGCCTCGGCTATCGCACCATCCCGGCAGCGGACGGCACCGCAGCGCTGGCGGAAGTGCGGCGCGATACGCCGTTCGATCTGCTGCTCACCGACATCATCATGCCGGGCGGCATGAACGGCCGGCAGCTCGCCGACGCGGTGGCGCGGCTGCGGCCGGTGAAGGTGCTGTACACATCAGGCTATACCGAGAATGCCATCATGCATCACGGCCGGCTCGACCCCGGCGTGCTGCTGCTATCGAAGCCGTTCCGCCGAGCCGATCTGGCACGCCTGGTCCGCGCCGCCCTCGGCCGCGCCGATCATCAGCCGGCCGAAGACGAGGCCGGCCCTGAACGCAAGAGCGCCGCGAGCTAGACTCGTCCTGTGTCGGTGAACTTGGAACTCCGCCGCCAAAGCGCAACGCGGCGGAGCCTCATGGAGCCTCATGAGCCTCATGGCAAGGAGGCGCGAAGCGTCGTCCTCATTCCACCAAAGACAGAACGCTGCTAGATCACCCGGCCGGCATTCGCCCAATACGGATCGCGCAGGCGGCGCTTGAAGATCTTGCCCGAATCTTCGCGCGGCAGCTCCGGCATGATCTTGATGTGCTTGGGCACCTTGTAGTCGGCCAGCGCCAGCTTGAGCTGCGAGCGGATGAAGCCTTCGTCGAGCGTCACGCCAGGCTGCGGCTCGAGCATCGCCATCAGCGCTTCGCCGAACTCCGCATCTGGAATGCCGAACACCGCGCAGTCGTGCACGCCCTGCACGGCGTGCAGCGCCGCCTCGATCTCGGCCGGATAGATGTTGACGCCGCCGGAGATCACCATGTCGCGCTTGCGATCGCAGATGAAGACGTAGCCGTCGTCGTCGACATAACCGACGTCGCCGGAGGTGATGAAGCCACCACGGTCGATCTCGGCGCGCTTCTCCGGCTTGTTGTGATAGGTGAAGTCGGGATTGCCGGCGATCCGCGAGAAGATCTCGCCGATCTCGCCCTGGGGCACTTCGTTGCCGTCATCGTCGATGAATTTCAGTTCGGCGCCGTGCGCGATCTTGCCGACGGTGCCGGGCTTGTTCAGCGCGTCTTCGGACGTTGCGAACGTCACCGCACCGGATTCGGTCGAGCCGTAGAACTCATAGATCACCGGCCCCCACCACTCGATCATCGCGCGCTTGACGTCGGCGGGGCATGGCGCCGCGGCGTGGATGACATGGCGCAGCGACGAGACGTCGTACTTGGCGCGCACCTCCGCGGGCAACTTCATCAACCGGATGAACATCGTCGGCACCATGAACACGGTGTCGATCTTGTGCTCCTGAACCAGCGCCAAGAATTCCTCGGGGTGGAAGCGCGGCATCAGCACCAGCACGCCGCCGAGCTTGCCGGCGCGAATGCCGAACGAGTTCGGAGCGGAGTGATACAGCGGGCCCGGACACAGCGCGCGCACCTGCGGCTTGAGGCCGTAGATCGTCGCGCGCATCTTCTCGGCATGCGCCGCCTGCTCCGGCGTCGGCGCGAACCGCTTGACGCCCTTCGGATGGCCGGTGGTACCGGACGTGTAGATCATGTTCTGCGGCTGCGGCAGCGCCGGGCCGTCATACGGCTTCTGCTGCGCCAGCCAGCCGTCGAGATCAATCGCACCCGCCGGCGGCGATAGATGATCCG
Source organism: Rhodopseudomonas sp. BR0C11 (assembly GCF_010820945.1). Lineage (NCBI taxonomy): Bacteria > Pseudomonadati > Pseudomonadota > Alphaproteobacteria > Hyphomicrobiales > Nitrobacteraceae > Rhodopseudomonas > Rhodopseudomonas sp. BR0C11. Next base: position 4,518 of record NZ_QTKI01000162.1, on the reverse strand, counting down.
GCGAGATCTTGTAGTTGGCGATCACTTCCGGCGGCGTCGGCACGCTGAGAACCGTGAGGTCGGCCGGAATCGCGGAGGCGACGCTGTGCAACAGGTCGGCGTGGCCGATCAGCACCCGAGTGGCGGAATCGCCGATGATGTAGCCGACTTCCTCCGGCTTGAAATGCCAGTTCACCGGCACCGCATAGGCGCCGAGCGTCATCACGCCATACACCGCTTCCATGAAGGCGATGTCGTTGCGCATCAGCACGCAGACGCAGTCGCCGGGCTTGACGCCGAGCGCCTGCAGGCCGCCGGCGATGGTCGCGACGCGCGCGTTCACTTCGTCGAAGCTGCGGCGGCGGTCGCCGGAAATGATGCCGTGATAAAGCTGGTTCTCGGACATTGTTACTCTCCGATTCTCGAGTCGGGGTTGGCCGCAGCGCGCAAGGATGACCGCACACTGCAGCACGATGATGCGGCGCTTATACGCGAAGACGCCGCGCGATGCGCGCGGCGTCCCCTCGATAAGTCATGTATTTGCCGCGTAGCGCTATGCGTCGACGAAGTTGGGCGCGCGCTTTTCCATATTCGCGCGCACCGCTTCGGTCTGGTTCGGCGAACCGATCAGCTTCTGCTGTTCGACGCTTTCAGCGAGCAGCGCCGGGCCCGGATCGACCGAGAGCTTATTCATCATCCGCTTGGCGGCACGCACCGCGTCCGGATTCTTGCCGGCGATCTCGCGCGCCATCTCCAGCGCGGCCTGGTACGGGTCGTCGACGATCTTGGTGGCGAGACCGATGCTCACAGCCTCCTGTGCCGCAACGATCCGTCCGGTGTAGGTCAGTTCGCGCAGCACGTCGTCGCGCAGCAGCGTCGCCAGAATCGGCGTGCCGGCCATGTCGGGCACCAGGCCCCATTTGATTTCCATGATCGACATCTTGGCATCCGGCGCTATCAGCCGGATGTCGGCGCCGAGCGCGAGCTGACAGCCGCCGCCGAACGCGACACCGTGCACCGCAGCAATCACCGGCACCGGCAGCATCCGCCAACCCCACACCGCCTGCTGCGCGGCGTTGGCCTGGCCGTGCGTGCGCTTGGTCAGGTCACGAAATTCGCCTCCCGGAATTCCGTTGCCACCGCTTTCGTTCATCGCGGCGAAACGTCCCATGTCGAGGCCGGCGCAGAACGCCTTGCCCTCGCCGGATAGCACCACGGCGCGCACGCCCTTCTCGTTCGCCAAGCGCTCGGTGGTCTTCACCAAAGCCTCGAACATTGCGGCGTCGAGCGCATTCATCTTGTCCGCGCGCACCAGGCGGACATCGGCGACACCGTCCGTGATCGTCACCGAAACGCGGTCGCTCATCGGGACATCCTCCATTTTGTTTTGCGTTGCGGCGCTACAGAAAAGCGTTGTCGGGATTTAGTCAATCGCCTAATTAACGATCAGCTTCAACTTTTCCGGGCGGTTTTCTTCATGTTCACAGATCAGCTTCTCGCCGGCCGTCGCATCCTCGTCACCGGTGGCGGCACCGGCCTCGGCAAGGCGATGGCGGCGCGCTTCCTGCAGCTCGGCGCCGAAGTGCACATCTGCGGCCGTCGCAAGGGCGTGTGCGACGAGACCGCGACCGAACTGATGGATCAGTACGGCGGCAAGGTGATGACCTATGGCGTAGACATCCGCGACGCCGCGGCGGTCGACCACATGGTCGAGACCATCTTCGAGAGCGGGCCGCTCACCGACCTGATCAACAATGCGGCGGGAAATTTCATCTCGCGGAGTGAGGATCTCAGCCCGCGCGGCTTCGACGCCGTCGCCAACATCGTGATGCACGGCACGTTCTACGTCACCCATGCAGTCGGCAAGCGCTGGATCGCCGGCGGCCACCGCGGCAACGTGGTGTCGATCACCACCACCTGGGTGCGCAACGGCAGCCCGTATGTGGTGCCGTCGGCGATGAGCAAGTCGGCGATCCACGCCATGACGATGTCGCTCGCCACCGAATGGGGCAAATACGGCATCCGCCTCAACACCATTGCGCCGGGCGAAATTCCGACCGAAGGCATGAGCAAGCGGATCAAGCCGGGCGACGAAGCCGGCGCACGCACCATCAAGATGAACCCGATGGGCCGTGTCGGCACCATGGAAGAGCTGCAGAACCTCGCGACCTTCCTGATCTCCGGCGGTTGCGACTGGATCAGCGGCGAAACCATCGCCATGGACGGCGCGCAGGGCCTCGCGATGGGCGGCAACTTCTACCAGCTGCGCGACTGGACCAACGACGATTGGGAAAACGCCAAGGCCTCGATCAAGGCCCAGAACGAAAAAGACCGCGCGCAGCGGGGATAACAAGCTCGGATCGCACGCGCGAACCAACTAACGACGTCATCCCCCGCATATGCGGGGGATCCAGTATTGCAGGGCGTCAGCGGCTAACCACGAACGCCCTGCAATACTGGGTCGCCCGGACAAGCCGGGCGATGACCATCTTGTGCTGCGCAGCTTTTGGGCTTTCCATGCGGCGCCATTGGCCTCCCAGGCCGCACGTTCATCATCCCCGCGACATTCCCTCCCGCTTGTGTTTGCAGCCGAAGCGCGGCAGACTTCGTGCAAACAACAAGCAACGAACTAACAATATCCAAGGGAGAGACAATGTCCGAGGCAGCCGAGCCGGCCACGCTGGCCGACGTCATCCGTGCGCAGGCGAAGACCCGCGGCGACGAGATCGCCTACGAGTTCGAGGGCCGCATCAGCACCTTTGCCGACTTCGATCGCCACACCAACCAGGTCGCCCGCGCGCTGCAGGCGTCCGGCGTGCAGCCGAACGAGCGCATCGCCTATCTCGGCAAAAACAGCGACATCTATTTCGAGCTGTGGAGTGGCGCGATCAAGGCCAAGGCGGTGATGGCGCCGGTGAACTGGCGCCTCGCAGGGCCGGAGATCGCCTACATCGTCGAAGACTGCAAGGCGGCGATCCTGTTCGTCGGCCCGGAATTCGTCGATCAGGTCCGCGGCCTCAAGGATCAGATCCCGAGCGTGCGCCACATCATCACCACCGAAGGCGGCGCGCCGGAATGGCAGGACTTCACCAAATGGCGCGACGCGCAACCGGGCGATGATCCGCAGGTCGCGATCGCGCCGTCCGACATCGCGATCCAGCTCTACACCTCCGGCACCACCGGCAAGCCGAAGGGCGCGATGCTCAGCCACGCCAACTTCCTGTCGCTGGTCCGCGCCGGCCAGGACAACAAGCCGGAATGGAACACCTGGACGCCCGACGACGTGTCGCTGGTGGCGATGCCCGTATTTCACATCGGCGGCTCCGGCTGGGGCATGATGGGGGTCTATCACGGCGCCAAGGGTGTGATCGCGCGCGAGTTCGATCCGACCAAGGTGCTCGACTTCTTCGAACAGTCCGGCATCACTAAGCTGTTCATGGTGCCGGCCGCGATGCAGTTCGTGGTGCGGCAGCCGCGCGCCCGCGAGGTCGATTTCTCGCGGCTGAAGTACATGCTGTACGGCGCCTCCCCGATCCCGGCAGCGCTGCTGAAAGAATGCATCGAAGTCTTCAAATGCGGCTTCGTGCAGATGTACGGCATGACCGAGACCACCGGCACCATCGTGGCGCTGCCCCCGGAGGATCACGTCGAGGGCCTGGAGCGGATGCGCTCGGCCGGCAAGGCGCTGCCCGGCGTCGAGATCGCGATCCTCGATCCCGACGGCAAGCCGCTGCCGCCGCGGCAGGTCGGCGAGATCGCCACCCGCTCCGGCTCCAACATGGTGGGCTACTGGAATCTCCCCGACGCCACCAAGAAGACGATCGACAGCGACAACTGGCTGCGCACCGGCGACGCCGGCTACATGGACGAGGACGGCTACGTCTATATCCATGACCGCATCAAGGACATGATCATCTCCGGCGGCGAGAACATCTATCCGGCCGAGGTCGAGAGCGCGATCTGCGATCACCCCGACGTCGCCGAAGTCGCGGTGGTCGGCGTGCCCGACGATCAGTGGGGCGAGTCGGTGAAGGCCGTGGTGGTGATGAAGCCCGGCAAGGAAGCGACCGCGCAGGACATCATCGGCTTCACCCGCACCCGCATCGCCGGCTACAAGACGCCGAAGTCGATCGACTTCATCCCGGCCCTGCCCCGCAATGCCTCGGGCAAGATCCTCCGCCGCCAACTTCGCGATCCGTATTGGAGCGGCAAGGACCGGCAGGTGAACTGAGGGGCAGCCACATCGGACGGCGACGCTACGCCGCCAAAGAGCCCGGCGCACATCCCTCACGTTCGTCATTCCGGGGCGCGAGCGCAGCTCGCGAACCCGGAATCCATAACCACAGTGGTCGCGCTAAGCCACCGCGTGGCAAACATCTACTAACACGGCGAAGCCAGGGAATATGGATTCCGGGTTCGCGCTTCGCGCGCCCCGGAATGACCACGGCCAAGTCCGGACTCGTGGCATTGCCGCTGCTCAGCCAAGACGTCATGCGCAGGCTCGCCCCGCGCATCCATCGCGCGTCAGCGCGCTAGACC
>NZ_QTKI01000161.1:0-9994 GCF_010820945.1 Rhodopseudomonas sp. BR0C11 | reverse complement strand
ACCTACGCCAATGTCGCGCCGTCGCCGGAATTCGACCGGCTCGAGCCGACCATGGAGAACCGCTCCGATCCGGACGCGCCGTACTCCTATGACGAATCGCCCGACGAGGCGGCGCGCTACACGCCGCCGCCCGCCGCTTCACGTATCCCGGCCGAGCCCAAGCTGAAGGGCAGCCGCAAGCCGTCGAAATTCCCGCTGCGCACCGCGCTGGTGATCGGCGTGGTGGCGATGCTGATCGGTGCCGGCCTGGTGTGGGGACCGGGCGTGGTGTCGAGCCTGATGTCGATGATGCGCTCGCCCTCGACTCAGACCGCTGCGCCCGCGACTCCGGCGCCGTCGACCGAGCGACCGAAGATCACCGACCGGGTCGGCCAGCCGTCGACCGAGCAGGCTGCGCCGGTGGCGCAGCGCGTCGTGCTGTATGACGAGGATCCGAACGATCCGAAGGGCAAGCAGTACGTCGGCACGGTGGTGTGGAAGACCGAGCAGGTGAAGGGTGCTAGCAACAAAGGTGGCGCCGACATTGCGGTGCGCGCCGACATCGAGGTGCCCGAGCGGGCGTTCAAGATGACGATGTCGTTCCGCCGCAACACCGACACCTCGCTGCCGGCGAGCCACACCGCGGAATTGACCTTCATCCTGCCGGCGGATTTCCCCGGCGGCGGCGTTTCCAACGTGCCGGGCATCCTGATGAAGTCGAACGAGCAGTCGCGCGGCACGCCGCTCGCTGGGCTCGCCGTCAAGGTCACCGACGGATTCTTCCTGGTCGGCCTCAGCAACGTCGAAGCCGACCGCGCCCGCAACCTGCAGCTCCTCAAGGAGCGCTCCTGGTTCGACGTGCCGATCGTCTACAGCAACGGCCGCCGCGCCATCATCGCCATCGAAAAAGGCGGCCCCGGCGAACGCGCCTTCAACGACGCCTTCAAGGCCTGGGGCGAGTAGTTAGGACGTTAGGGCACCCGCGCTTTTGTGGCGCGGGGGGCCTGCGCGCTTCCATTCCTTCAAGTTGCCGTTCGACCTACAGAGTCATTCCGGGGCGCTCGCGTTAGCGAGCGAACCCGGAATCTCGAGGTCGCATCGCGCGGCGCCGGCCGCACGCCCGCTGCATCTTGCTTCGCTACAATCTCCAGATTCCGGGTCTGCGTGCTCTCGCACGCATCCCGGAATGACGGCGGGTGGTGAGGGGCGCGCGTGGCGTTCGCTGCTTCCTCGAGTCATTCCGGGGCGCGAGCGCAGCTCGCGAACCCGGAATCTCGACGCCGGCAAATAACGACGCCCGTCATCGCCCGCGCAGGCGGGCGATCCAGTATTCCAGGGCCTCCGTGCCAATCACCATCTCTCTGGGATACTGGATCCCCGCTTGCGCGGGGATGACGCCGGAAGCCGGCGGTCGCCCACGATGGACGGCTTCGCGCGCACGCAGAACACTGCGAGATTCCGGGTCTGCGTGCCTTCGCACGCATCCCGGAATGACGGCGGGTGGAGAGGGCGCGCGTGGCGTTCGTTCACTGCTCGGGCTTCTCCCCGAGTCATTCCGGGGCGCGAGCGCAGCTCGCGAACCCGGAATCTCGACGCATGCAAATAACAACAGTCGTCATCGCCCGCGCAGGCGGGCGATCCAGTATTCCAGAGCCTCCGTGCCGATCACCAGCTCTCTGGGATACTGGATCCCCGCTTGCGCGGGGATGACGTCAAAAGCGAGCGGTTGCCCAGAATGCACAGCTTCGCGCGGTACGCAGAACGCTGCGAGATTCCGGGTCTGCGTGCTCTCGCACGCATCCCGGAATGACGGCGGGTGGTGAGGGCCGCGTTTGACGTTCTATCACTATCCCCCGAATCAAAACGCGCCGCGGGGGCCGCGGCGCGTGGGTGGGTGAGGTTTGACGATTGGATTATGGCGCGCCGATCGATCCGGCGCGGACGGCGTCATCGACCAGTTCGTGGGCGTCGGTGATGCCGCGGGCGGCGTTCTGTACGATGATTTGCGCCATCATCGCTTTGGTGGCCGGAGTGCGGTGCTCCGCTGCGATCTGCTCGACCGCGATATCGAGCACTTCGCGCAGCGTCGCGACGTATTCGGGATCGAACTTCGGCGGTTCGTTGGCAGTCATCGTCGTCTCCTTCAGTTACGGCGCGCACCTTGTCGGGCCAATGCGGCCCAAGTGCGGAGCGGCGATGAAGTTGCAGTGACGGAGACGATTTTTCCGCGACCTTACGGAGCCGTCATGAATCGAAAAACCCTTGCGGCACAATCACAAACGTGATTCCGCCGCAGCCTCGACACGTTCAAATTTCGAGCAAATCCAGACCGGCGCGAAAGCGGTGTCGCAGGTTGTTGACGTGGCCGCGATCTGCGGTGCCGTTCGCGTGTGAATTCAACCGTCGCGAGTCACTGGCTACGCGTCATGCGCGCAAACGGCGGATGGGACTCGGGGCGATCAAGACGCGGGGGTGACATGCTGCGGTCATCACTGTGTCGTCGCGGCATGCTGCGGCCTTCAGGCCGCCAAAAACAAAACACCCGCCGGGACCTCCGCACGAGGGGCCACGACGGGTGTCTTGTCAGCTTCGAAGAAGTAAGAAGCTTACTTCTTGGCGGCCGGAGCAGCCGGCGCCGGCGCAGCGGCCGGGGCGGCGACGGTGGCGCCGTTCCAGTACTTCGGGAACCAGGTGGTGTTGCTGAGAACAGCGAAGTGCACCAGGATCGCGATGACGGTGACGCTGCCGAGCAGCAGCGGCAGGCCGACGCCCGGGTTCACGACGGTCCAAATACGACCTTGATTCATGTTCGATACTCCTTAGTGCAGCCAGGGCGAATAAACATACGCCAGGAAATGCGCGACGATGGCGATCGCGCCGAAGATGCGCGTGCCGTCGATCACATGCTTGTGGAGCTCTTCCGACTCCGCGATCGTCAGACCGGTCGGCCAGACCTTGTTCAGATCGTCTGCCATTGTAAAACCTCCTGAGAGACTTCGATCAATTGCGTGCTGTTCGCACGCGTAAAGTGCCGCTAGCAGCGACCGGGTCGCCTAGTCCGTCTGACCAATCCGCGAAGACCCCCTCAGGACTGTCGCGCAATCATCCGAACCATTCGCTTCCGGTTGAGACCTCCGCTTTCGGTGCCGCTCCGATCCCGGAGGGGCGTTGTCGATCACGGCGTTCTCTCGCGCAGTCACATTATCGTGACAGTGCCCCTTGTCAACTTGACATGACACTGACCTGTGTCCGGTTCATGCCGGACAGTGCCTCTCGTACGGAACGGACAAATCCGCCGATCATTTCGGGGGCGGAGCGGGCTGGTCCGAGCCTTGATGCGGCGCCCTGGACTGAGCATGGCCATGGCCGTGCTCGTGGTGGCTGTGCCGCGGCGGGCGGTAGGAAATCACCGCGCAGGCCAACGCCAGGATCAGGATCGCGCCGCTCTCGTACAACAGGTTTTCGGCCGGCTGGTCCTTGCCCTGCAGGATCAAAAGCCGCGAGATCGCCGTGATGGCGATGAACATCGGCAGCGTGATCGGGATCTTCTTGCTCTCGTAGTACACCGCGACCATCGCGATCACTTCGACATAGATGAACATCAGCAGCAGCTCTTTCAGCGTGACGCGGACGTTCAGCACGGTCTCGTAGACTTCCTGCGTCATCGCCACCACGGCGAAGGTGCCGATCAGCAGCAGGAAGGCGTTCTCGATCAGCTGGAAGCCTTTGCGGATCAGCGGCATCGGCGGGTTGGGCGGCGGCAGGTCGTTCATGGAGGGAATCCGGTTGCGGCGCGGCTTGCGCCTTGAAGCGGCGCATCTAGCGGATCGGGCGTGAAGCGTCTTTGACACGGTCACGCGCTGCGGAAAAACGCCGCTGCGGCGGATGCGCGCCGTCCGCGATCACGCGATCGGCTGCGCCCGCTCGACCACTGCCTGCTGCGCGCTGGTCTCGATCGCGCCGCGGCCGCGCGCGGCACGCACCTGCGCGATCGCGGTGGTCGGCGGCACGCCGAGTTCGACCAGCAGCCGCGCCGCGATCATGCCGGCGCGGCCGAGTCCGCCCTTGCAATGCACCAGGACGTCGTCGCCGGCGCGCAGCCGCTGCCGGATCAGGCGGCCCTCGGTTTCCCAGCGCCGTTCGAACTCCGCGGTCGGCGGGTGATAGTCCGGGATCGGCAGATGCAGCCACTGCATCGCGCGGCGCTCCACCTCGGCGCCGAGCTCCGGCACCTTCAACAGCTCCAGTTCGCGCCGCTCCACCAGCGTGAGCACCAGCTGCGCGCCCCACGCCTGGATCGCATCGAGATCGGCGGCGAGATCGCGAGCCCAGCCGCCGGTCAGTGCCGAATGATCGTGCTTGCCGGGGCAGAAGGTGATGCCGATGCGGCCATGGTTCGGCCCGGCCCGCACTTCGGCGATCTGCAGCGGATGGGTCTGGCTGGTGCGCAGCGGCGCCATCATTCCTCCAGGGTGTCGAACGCGCCGACGCGGGCGATCGCCGGCGTGGCGCCGCTGGCGGCGACGCGGCGGATCAGATCGTCGCGCCGCGCGAGCAGCAACGCAGCCAAGGCGCGCGCCTCGTCGGTGTTGCCGAGTACATCTTGCACCACCGCAGAGATCGCCGGCTCGGTCAGCCGCGCCGCCTTGGCGACGGAGGCCGCGAGCGCATGTTTGGTCATCGCGCCGAACACGCTGGCCGCCACCGCATTGGCGCGGGCATCGCGCAGGGTGTCGAACTCGATCACCTCGGCGCCGAAGTCGGTCTTGCGCGCGCCGCGGGCCCGATAGGCCAGCGCGCCGCCCTGGTCGATCCGCACCACGCCGCCGTCGCGGGTGACCAGCACGTTGTCGAGGTCGACGCCGAGCACGTCGCGATTGGCGAGCCAGGCATCGACCGCGAAATCGCGGCAGACCTCGGCGGCGACGCCGTTCTCCGGATAGGCCAGCGCTTCGCCGAGCGAGGCGCCGCGCAGCATCGCGCTCGCAATCGCCAAGCCTCCGCCGCGCGTCACCAGCTCGACCTCGGCGACGTTGGTGCCGGCGAGCCGATACAGGCGATTAGCCAGCACTTCGTTGCGGGCGTGATCGTCGCTCGGCGGGGTTTTGACGTACCAGGCGCGGCCATCCGCGTCGGCATAAAGGCCGCCGGCATTGGAGCCGGCCTGGCCGCCGATCGCGGTCCAGCCGTTGGCGTCGCGCAAGGTTCGCGCGCTGTCGCTTGGCTCCGGCATAGATTCCCCGAGGTTGATCGCGCGCGCTTTCCGCGATTTGCGCGAAATCAAGCGACATCCCGCCGCCCGCCGATTAGCGTAGCGCCGCCGCTGGCCTACGCAACATCGACCAAACGCTGACGAGCCGGGAGCGAGGCGATGTCATTCTCGAGGTTCTGGGAGTTGCTCACCCGGCGTGACACGGCGCGCGCCGGCCGGATCGACTGGGACGCCAAATACGGCACCGACACCCGCTCCACCGTCGAGCTGCACGGGCTCACCATCCCTCACGACAGCCGCAGCTTCGGCGAGCGTTATCAGGCGAGCGATCCGTCGGTGCTCAGCGACGCGCTGGCGTTTGTCGGGCTCGATCCGCGCGCCTATCGCTTCGTTGATCTCGGCTGCGGCAAGGGCCGGATGCTGATCATCGCCGCCGAGCTCGGCTTCAAATCCTGCGTCGGCGTCGAATTCGCCGACGAGCTGGCGCAGACCGCGAAGGCCAACGCGGCGGCGGCCGGATTCAGGACGATCTCGATCGTGCACGGCGACGCCGGCGGCTACGCGTTCCCCGACGATCCGTTCGTGCTGTATCTGTTCAACCCGTTTGCGCACCAGATCATGGCGCGGGTCCGCGACAATCTACTGAAGCTGCGCCGCGCCGACTACTACGTGATCTACAAGAATCCGCGCGAGCGCCGGATCTTCGACGAGATGCCGACGCTGCGCTATCTCGGCACCCCGCCTGCGCACAAAGGCGTCTGGGGCGTGCATGTCTGGGCGCCGCGGGGCGCGTAGTTCGTCCGATCGAGATTCCGGGTTCGCGAGCTTTCGCTCGCGCCCCGGAATGACTTGGTGGAGCCACGCGTGCGCCTTTCCACCCGCCGTCATTCCGGGATGCGTGCGACAGCACGCAGACCCGGAATCTCGCAGTGTTCTGCTTACGCGCGAAGCCGTCCATCATGGGCGACCGTTCGCTTCTGACGTCATCCCCGCGCAAGCGGGGATCCAGTATCCCAGAGAGCTGGTGATCGGCACGAACGCTCTGGAATACTGGGTCGCCCGCCTGCGCGGGCGATGACGGACCATTGTTATTTGCCTGCACCGAGATTCCAGGCTCACGCGCTGGCGCGCGTGCCCCGGAATGACTTGCTGCGTCACCCGAACGCGTAGCCCGAGATCCGCTTGTTGCCGATGGCGTCGTGGAACACGCGGCGGCCTTGGTCGGGGCCGGCGGCGCCGGCGGTGACCATCAGCGGGATCAGATGTTCCTCGCGCGGATGGCAGGCGCGGGCGCCGGGGGCGCTGGCCCAATGTGCCAGGCGGTCGTTGCGGACCGCCGCGTTGGGCGCGGTCGCGGCTTCCGTGAGCCAATGATCGAACGCTTCCGACTCCGCCTGTTGGCCGTCGAAAAAGGTCGAGAGGTTGTGGAAGCTGTTGCCGCTGCCGATGATCAGCACATTGTCGTCGCGAAGCGGCGCCAGCGCGGCGCCGATCGCCAGATGCTGCACCGGATCGAGGTCCTGCTGCAGCGACAGCATCACCACCGGGATCTGCGCCTCCGGATCGACGATCAGCATCGGCACGAACACGCCGTGATCGAAGCCGCGCGCCGCATCGGTGGCGGTGGCGATGCCGGCGTTGCCGAGCAGCGTCTGCACCTGTTTGGCCAGCGCCGGATCGCCCGGCGCCGGATAGCTCAGCCGGTAGGTGTGCTCGGGAAAGCCGTAGTAATCGAACAGCATCGATGGTGCGGCCGAAGTGCTGACGGTCGGCAGCGCCGCCTCCCAATGGCCGGATACGATCAGGATCGCGCGCGGCCGCGCCGGTAGTGAGGGCAGCACGCCGGACAGATAGACGCGCAATCCGTCATAAGCGTGCGGCCCAAACCGCCGCGGCGGCTCCATCCAGAAGCAGGGGCCGCCGCCGTGCGACAGGAAGATGGAGGGTTGACGGGGCATCGTCGTAATCTCCCTGATTGAAAGTGATGTTGAGCGGCCGCGTCACAGCACGCGGCAGGCTTCCTCGAAGGCGAGACGCGGGTTGCGCGGAAACAGCTTCTCGGCGTCGCCGTAGCCGATGTTGCACAGGAAGTTCGACTTCCAGCGGCCGTCGGGGAAGAACTCGGCATCGAGCGCGGCGTGGTCGAAGCCGGACATCGGACCGGCGTCGAGGCCGAGCGCGCGGGCGGCGAGGATCATGTAGGCGCCCTGCAGCGCCGAGTTGCGCTTGGCCGTCTCGGTGATCAGCTCCGGCTTGCCGACGAAGCCGCTGCGCATGTCGCGCGCGGGAAACAGCTGCGGCAACAGGTCGTGGAATTCGGTGTCGTAGGCCACGATCACGCAGCACGGCGCCGCCTTGACCTTGTCGACATTGCCCGGCGCGACGCTCTTCAGCAGCCGCGCCTTGGCCTCGGCGCTGCGCACGAACACGAAGCGGCCCGGATTGCTGTTGGCTGCGGTCGGCGCCCATTTCACGAGGTCATACAGGGCGTGGATGGTGTCGTCGGTGACCGGCTTGGAGGTCCACGCATTGTGGGTGCGGGCCTGGACGAACAGCTGGTCGAGGTGGGGATCGGGCAGCGAAGTGCTCATGGGGCGGGTTCTTGTCTGAGACGAGGGGAGAGGCGCCCGCCGCCGGATGCGGCGGGCGCGGAACGTCGAAAGCGATCAGTTCTGCTTTTCGAATGCGGCGCTGATCTCGAGGCCGACCTCGTCGCTGATCAACGGCACATATTTCGTCACGCCGAACTCGCTGCGCTTGATCGTGCCGGTGAGATCGAAGCCGACCGTCACCTTCTTGTTCAGCGGATTGACGCCGGCGCCGTGCAGCCGGGCGTCGAGCGTCACCTTCTTGGTGACGCCGTGCAGCGTCAGCTCGCCGGTCACCTTGGCCTGGCGCGGCCCGGTCACGTTGACGCTCTGCGAGGTGAAGCGGATCTCCGGATTCGCCTTGGCGTCGAGCCAGTCGGCGGCCTTCAGCTCCTCGGTCAGCTTGTCGACCGGGGTGTTCACCGAGGCGGTCGGCAGCTTGATGTCGAAGCTGCTCTTGGCCGGGTTGGCGCCGTCGAGCTGCAGCGTGCCGGAGACGTCGCCGAACCGGCCGCGGAAATCCGAAAAGCCCATATGCGACACCACGAAGCCGACTTGGGTGTGGTCGGGGTCGATCGCGTAAGCGCCGCTCTCGACCTTCACCGGCTCGGTCTTCACCGCCTGGGCCTTGGCGGCCTTCGGCGCGGTCTCGGCGAATACGGCGGGCGCGGCCACCAGGGCGGCGGCCAGGATCGGAAACAGCAGGCGTCGTTGGATCATGTGCATCCTCCAGTTTGGCTGTCCCCCTGACTTAAGAGCGGCGGCCGGCCGAAGAAAGAGATGAAGTTTTGCGGTTCTTCATCTAAAATTTCGATGATGAATGACGGCCTGACCCTCGACCAGATCCAGCTCCTGCTCACCGTGGCGGATGAAGGCAGCTTTTCCGGCGCCGCCCGCAGGCTGCGGCGGGCGCAGTCCGCCGTCACCTATGGGGTGCAGAAGCTGGAGCAGCAGATCGGCGTCGCGCTGTTCGATCGCTCCGGCTATCGGCCGGTGCTGACCGAGGCCGGCCGCGCGCTGCTGGCGCGGGCGCGGCGGATTTCCGAGGAGGCGGCGGCGTTTCGCGATCAGGCCCGCAGCCTGGCCGGGGGCCTGGAGTCGGAATTGACCCTGGTGCTGGACTCGATGTTTCCGATGCCGCGCATGGTCGATGCGCTGCGCGCCTTCACCGACGCCTTCCCCACCGTGCCGCCGCGGATCTTCGTGCAGTCGCTCGGCGCCTCGGCCGAGCTGGTGCTGAACGGCACCTGCGTGATCGGGCTGGTGCCGGAGCCGTTCAGCGATCACCCCGATCTGAAGCGCTCCACGCTGTCCACCGTGCAGCTGCTGCCGGTGGTGGCGCAGGGGCATCCGCTCGCCGCGATCGCCGGCCCGATCCCGACCGACGTGCTGCGCCGCCATGTGCAACTCGTGCTGACCGATCGTTCGGCGCTCACCGAGGGCCGCGACTACGGCGTGCTGTCGACGCAGACCTGGCGGCTCGCCGATCTCGGCACCAAGCACGCGATGCTGCTGGCCGGGCTCGGCTGGGGCAGCATGCCGACCCATCTGGTGGCGGACGATGTCGAGGCCGGCCGGCTCAAGCTGATCCAGCCGATGGAATTCGAGGACCGCACCGCGCAGCTGGTGATGACCGCCGCGCACCTCGCCGCCCGTCCGCTCGGCCCTGCTGCGCAATGGATGCTGAACTACCTCCGCGCCCAGAGCCCGCGCGGGTGAGGCCGTGCTCCTCAGAGCCCGACTGGACATGCGGGCAATGAACTCGAGCACCTTCGTTTCAACCCGTCATGCCCGGCCTTGTGCCGGGCATCCACGCCTTGCGGCGAAAACAACATGCAAAGGCGTGGATGGCCGGGACGAGCCCGGCCATGACGAAACTCATCGTCGATCGGACGGCTTATGAAAGCCTTTGCTGTCCGCATGTCCGGTCAGGCTCTGAGAATGCGGGCCGCGTCCGCCCGCCCTCAGCTCTTGCCCGGCGCCGCGAATGTCCGGTCCGGCGACAGCTCGGCGTCGTAGGCCATTTCCATGACGATCTTGAACAGCCGGTCGCAGCGTTCGTCGGGGGCGAAGTGGGTGTCGTCCTTGATCCAGCCGAGCGCCTTCTCCCAGCTCGGCGAGCGGCCGATATAGGCCTTCGTCCAGTTCGGGAATTCGCGCGTCTCGACCTCGGCGGCCGACATCACCTGGATCTTGCCGTGGCGCGGGTCGTGCC
>NZ_QTKI01000160.1:0-10138 GCF_010820945.1 Rhodopseudomonas sp. BR0C11 | reverse complement strand
GAGGCCGAGGCTCGGCGCGTCGAGCAGCAACAGCTTCGGCGCGCCCATCAGCGCGCGGCCCATCGCCAGCATCTGCTGCTCGCCGCCGGACAGCGTGCCCGCGAGCTGCTTGCGCCGTTCCTTCAGCCGCGGGAACAGGCCATAGACCCGCTCCTGCGATTGCGCGGCGATGGTCTTGGCGATGCGGAACGCGCCGAGTTCGAGATTGTCCTCCACCGTCATGGTGGCGAACAGCTCGCGATGCTCGGGCACCAGCGACAGCCCGGCGGCGACGCGGTCCTCGATGTCGAGCCGCGCGACGTCGATGCCGTCGAAAGTGACGCGGCCCTTCAGCGGCAGCACGCCCATCGCGGCGCTGAGCAGGGTGGTCTTGCCGGCACCGTTGGCGCCGACCACGGTGACGATCTCACGCGTCCGCACCTCGAGCGACACGTTCCGCACAGCCTCGACCTTGCCGTAGGACACCGAGACGCCGGACACCGAAAGCAGGGCGGTCATGCCAGCGCTCCGAGATAGGCTTTGATCACGTCCGGGTTGGTCTTGATCGCCTCGGGCGTGCCTTCGGCGATCCTCGTGCCGAAGTCGAGCACGACGATGCGGTCGGCGAGGTCCATCACGAAGCCCATGTCGTGTTCGACCAGCAGCACCGACATGCCGCTGTCCTTGAGCTGACGCAGCAGTGCGGCGAGTCGCTGCTTTTCCATGTGGCGCAGGCCCGCCGCCGGCTCGTCGAGCAGCAGCAATTCCGGATCGGCGCACAGCGCGCGCGCGATCTCGACGATGCGCTGCTGGCCGAGCGAGAGCGAACCCGCGAGCTGATCGATCTCGGCGCCGAGTCCGACGCGCTCGATCTGCCGCGCGGCCTCGGCGAGCAGCTTGGCCTCGTCGCCGCGATCGAACCGCAGCATGCTGGTGATCGCGCCGGAGCGGCCGCGTAGGTGCGCGCCGATCGCGACGTTCTCCAGCACGGTCATGTCCGGCACCAGCTTGACGTGCTGGAAGGTGCGGGCGATGCCGAGCTTCACAACTTCCTGCGGCGGGGTGTTGTCGACCGGCTTGCCGTGTACTTCGATCCGGCCGCCGGTGGTGGTGAGGATGCCGGTGATCAGGTTGAAAGTGGTCGACTTGCCGGCGCCGTTGGGGCCGATCAGCGCCACGATCTCGGCGGCGTTGACGTCGAACGACACGTCGTTGACCGCAACCACGCCGCCGAACTGCTTTCGCGCGCGCTCGACCTTCAGCAGCGGCGCAGTCGTGGAGCCGCCGACCCGTTCACGCGCAGGCAGGCCGCCGGCATTGCCGGTGACGGCGCGCCGGAATTTGACCGGCACCAGATTGGCGAGCCACGGCCACACACCGCCGGGCGCAAGCTGCAGCAGCACCACCAGAAGGATGCCGAACACGATGATCTCGAGCTGGCCCTGGCCGCCGAACAGCAGCGGCAGATAGCCCTGCAGCACTTCCTTCAGGATGATGACGATCGCGGCGCCGAGCACGCCGCCCCAGACATAGCCTGCGCCGCCGACCACGGCGATGAACAGATACTCGATGCCGGCTTGCGGCCCAAATGGCGTCGGATTCACATTGCGCTGGAAGTGCGCGTACAGCCAGCCCGACAGGCCCGCCAGCACCGCCGCATAGATGAACACCAGGAGCTTGGCGCGCGCGGTCTGCACGCCGAAGGCTTCGGCGGCGACATGGCCGCGGCGCAGCGCGCGGATGGCGCGGCCGGTGCGGCTGTCGAGCAGGTTCATCGTCAGCACGGCGCTGATCAGAACCATCGCCCAGATCACGAAGTAGATCGTATGCGGATCGTACATGTCGATCGGGCCGATCGACAGCGGCGGCACTCGCGAGATGCCGTCGTTGCGGCCGAGGAAATCGAGCTTGCTGAACAGATAGTACAGCGCGATGCCCCAGGCGATGGTGCCGAGCGGCAGATAGTGGCCCGAGAGCCGCACCGTCATCAACCCGAGCAGTACCGCGGCGATGCCGGCGACCACCAGCGAAGCGGGCAGCGCCAGCCACGGCGACAGACCGTACACCGTGGTGATGTAGGCGGTGGTGTAGGCGCCGAAGCCGCAGAATGCGGCCTGGCCGAACGAGGTGAGCCCGCCGACGCCGGTGAGCAGAACCAGGCCCATCGCCACCAGCGCGGCGAGGCCGATATTGTCGAGCAGCACGATCCAGAACGGCGGGATGCCCGGGATCAGCGGCAGCGCCATCATTACGGCGGCGAACAGGAGAATCGGCAACCAACGCGGCATCACGCTCAGTCCTTCTCTTCTTCGACCGCGGGGGCGGCGAGCGAGCGCAGCACCAGCACCGGCAGGATCAGCGTGAAGACGATGACCTCCTTGTAGTTCGAGGCGTAGAACGAGGAGAACGACTCGACGATGCCGACCACGATCGCGGCGACGGCGGTGAGCGGATAGCTGACCAAGCCGCCGATGATCGCGGCAACGAAGCCCTTGAGGCCGATCAGGAAGCCGGTGTCGTAATAGAGCGTGGTGATCGGCACGATCAGGATGCCGGAGATTGCGCCGATCACCGAGGCGAGCAGAAACGCGATCTGGCCCGAGAGCGAAGTGCGGATGCCGACCAGCCGGGCGCCGAGCCGGTTGACCGCGGTGGCGCGCAGCGCCTTGCCGTAGCGGGTGTAGCCGAAGAACAGCCACAGCGCCGCCATCAGTGCCAGGGTGATGCCGTATACGGCGAGGCTCTGGCCGGTGAAGATCAGCGGGCCTGCGCTCAGCGTCACGTCGGACAGCGGTGGGCCGCGCAGACCTTCGGCGCCGAAGAACACCAGGCCGAAGCCTTGCAGCGCCAGATGGCAGCCGACCGAGGCGATCAGCAGCACCAGCACCGAAGTGTGGGCCAGCGGTTGGAAGGCGATGCGATACAGAAACAGCCCGATCGCGGCGACGATCAGCAGCGACAGCGCGATGTTGATGGCGACGCCGGGCTTATGCGCCGGCAGCCACGTCGCCAGCGCCAGCACGGCTGCCGGGAAGGCGATATAGATCAGCGCCGCGCGCGCCACCTTGGCGAGATGCAGCGATTTGCGGGCGCTGAACAATTCGAAGGCGAACGCGACCAACCCCATCACCAGCGCCAGTTGTGCGGTGCCGGGGACGCCGCCGGCCGACAGCGTCGCGTAGGTCAGTGCGCCGAATGTGATGAATTCGCCCTGGGGAATCAGGATCACCCGGGTGACGGCAAAGACCAGCACCAGCGCCAGCCCGAGCAGTGCGTAGATCGCGCCGTTGGTGATACCGTCCTGAACCAGGAACAGCAGAATCGTGGTGTTCACGCGAACGTCCCCTCCCGCGAAGGCACGTCGTTGCGCGCCTCCATCCGCCGGCAGTTGAATTCTGCTCAGGCTATTTGATATGGTGCATAACAATTATCGATTATAAGCTCAAGGCCCCGCGAGGCGTTCGCGGGACCTTAGCGAACAGGATCACGAGCCCGGCGATGCCCGCATCGAAAACCGCCGCCGTCGCCAAGCCGGCACGAGGCGCGCGCAAGGAGCCGCCGGTCGAGAGTGCCGCCGAGGCCTCCGAGCTGATGATGGGCGAACTGTCGGAACTGCTCGGCTACGCGCTGAAGCGCGCCCAGCTCCGCGTGTTCGAAGACTTCCTGCATTGCGTCGCCCCGGTGCAGCTCACACCGGCGCAGTTCTCGGTGCTGCTGCTGCTCGATGCCAATCCCGGCCGCAATCAGACCGAGATCGCCACCACGCTCGGCATCCTGCGGCCGAATTTCGTGGCGATGCTCGATGCGCTCGAAAGTCGCGGCCTATGCGTCCGCACCCGATCGCCGAGCGATCGCCGCTCGCACATCCTGATGCTCACCGACAAAGGCCGCGCCACGCTGGCGCGCGCCAAGAAGCTGGTGGCGACCCGTCACGAAGACCGGCTGACCGAACTGCTCGGCCGCGACAATCGTGACGCTTTGCTGTCGATGCTCGCCACCATCGCGCGCGAGTTCTGAACGCGCCGGCGGTCAGCTCTTTTTGAAGCAACGTTTGTCGTTCCCCGGGCAGGGGTCGACCTCCTGCACCGAGGCGGTGATCGAGTTGAGCTCGATCGCCACGCGCTTTCGTTTCGCCACCAGAAAGCGGTCGACGAAAGCGACCGAGGTCGCCTTCAGGGTCACGACGGCTTCGGCGCGTTCGGCGCGCGCGATGAAGTCGTCGGCTTCCTCGGGCGTCAGCGAGCGGCAGAACCGCACGACCGCCGCGGCCGGTGACACGTAGCGGGTGAAAGGCCCGGCCGCTTGCTTCTTGGCGGCCGGCTTCGCCGCAGAGGTTTTCTTGGCCTTCGACTTCGCCGGTGTGGTCGCCATCATCGTCCCCCTTGATCATTGGGCAGGGTACAGTTGCAGCTCACGACGCTTCATCTGATCGATTGCGATCACGGCGAGGACTTCGGACGGCGTGCCGCCGCCGGTCACGCGGTCGCCGACATACAGGGTTTGTGATCCGCCGGTCTTGCGCACCGCAGCGGTCGGAGCGCCGCCGACTCGCGGCGCTGTGAACAGATAGGTCCGCATCGTGGCGAGATCGGCGGCCTCGTTGCCCGCAAGTGCTAGCGCAATTGCGACCTGATGCACGTCGCTGCGCTTGGCGCTTGCGGTCAATTGCGCGTCGGCGAGATCGAATGCAGTGGTGACGCGCGTGAATACCACGCTCGGTGTGGCGCTGGCGTTCAGCGTGGTGGTGAACACCAGCTTGTCGGTCATCGCCGGCACCGCGCCGTTGTGGCTGCCGGCGAGGTTGCCGAACAGCGTCAGCTCGATGAAGTCCTTGACCAGCTTCTCGACGCCGATCCGGCCGGTGATTGGATAGACGTAGTTCGCCGCGACGATCTGGCCGTTGCAGTAGCTGCCGCGTGAGGGATCGTTCAGCGTCTTGAGCAGATATTCGAAGGTGTCGGTCACCGTGAAGGTGCGCTGGTTGCTGCGCTTGCGCAGCGCGCCGGCGCCGACATTCAGCCTGAACACGTGCTCGGGCAGCACCCGCAATAGGTTAGCCTGCGAGGTCAGGTCGTTGTCTTCGGTGATGTTGAGATCGAAATTGTACGCGACGCCGGTCCGGTAGAACGTCCGGATTAGCGTCCGGACCTTGTCATAGGCGCGGCCGGGAAACAGCTCGGGACCAAATTGGCTGGTCGCTTCGCGGTTCTGGGAATAGGTGGCGCTGAGCTGCTGGGCGATCGGATCGCCGCTCTGGGCGAGCTTGTCGACCCACGCGATCATCACGGTCTGAACCGCGTCGCGGGTTTCGCAGCGGATGCGCTTGACGATATCGGGCGTATCGACGCCGGAGAAATCCTCCGGCAGCGGGTGGATCGCGCACCCGGTCAGCACCAGCAATGCGATGGCAGCCGAAACGATGCTCTTCCACATCGCGTGCCTCGGGCAATCACTCGAACAACGACAAACGGCAAAACGAAATACGCGCCGACTATACGCCGGCGCTGTGCCGAGTCTGTTGTTTCGGTGCAACTATGAGGCGAATTCACCCGGGGCGATAGCGTTACGGGAGTACTTCCCGGCGTTCGGCGAGGCGGGCGTCGAGGGCGGCGCGCTTGTCGGACAGCAGGCCGTTATCGGCGGCTTCGATCACCTCGTACAGCTCACGGGCGCCGGCGAGCCGGGTGACGGTGACGTAGTCCGCGCCCGCCTGATACATCGCGTCGACATCGGCCAGCAGATCGGCGGTGGCGACGATCTGCGCGTTGGGATTGAGCGCGCGGACGTGGCGTACCAGCCGCTCGTTGGTGGCGCCCTTCAGCAGCGAGTCCGGCACGCTGAGGATGATGATCTCGGCCTTGGCGACGCCGGCGTGCAGCAGCGTGTCGACATTGCTGATGTCGCCGTAGATCACGTGCATGCCGCGCTCGGTGAGGGTGCGGTACACCATCGGGTTGAAGTCGATCACGCTGATCTGCTTCAGCAGCTCCGGGGTGTGCTGCTCGATTTCGCTGACCAGCGCGCTGGCGGCGCGGAAGAAGCCGAGGATGACGATGCGATGCACCGCGCCGTGGCCGGCCTCTGCGGCGGCTTCGGCGCCGCTCTGCTGCTGGCCGAGATCGCGGAAGCCGAATTTGGTCAGTGTCCCGATCGCGCGGCGGGTGATCGGATCGCTGCGCATGATCACGAAGGTCGACAGCACCGCCAGGAGCACGAAGGCGAACGACGCCGCGCTCGCGGTCTGGGTGCCGATGTGGCCGGCGGCAACGCCGGTCTGGATCACCACCAGCGAGAATTCACTGATCTGCGCCAAGTTCAGCGCCGGCAGCAGGCTGGCGCGCAGGCCCTGCTTCATCAGATACAGCGGCAGGAAG
This sequence comes from Rhodopseudomonas sp. BR0C11, assembly GCF_010820945.1. NCBI lineage: Bacteria > Pseudomonadati > Pseudomonadota > Alphaproteobacteria > Hyphomicrobiales > Nitrobacteraceae > Rhodopseudomonas > Rhodopseudomonas sp. BR0C11. Next base: position 3,785 of record NZ_QTKI01000160.1, on the reverse strand, counting down.
GTGGTGAGCAGCCGGCTCGCCAGCGTGAACACCGCGATCGCCAGCGCCAGCCCGATCACCGAGCCGTTCGGGATCGGGATCGTCATGCCGAGCGCGACGAAGAACAGCGTGATGAAGAAGTCCCGCAGCGTCGTCACCTTGGCGGTGACGTCGAGCGCGTAGGGGAAGGTCGACAGCGACACGCCGGCGACCAGCGCGCCCATCTCGCGCGACAGATGCAGCCGCTCGGCGATTTCGCCGATCAGGAAGCACCACGCCAATGCGCCGAGCAGCACCAGTTCGGGCGTGCGCGCGATGCGGTGAAACAGCCAGGGCAGTACATAGCGCGACAGCGCCAGCGCAGTCGCGACCAGCGCGACGACCCGCGCGATCGACAGCAGCAGCACCGAGATCTGCAGGTCGGCGAGACTCGGCTGCACCGCCAGGAACAGGATCGCGAAGATGTCCTGCAGCACCAGGATGCCGAGCGTGATGCGGCCGGGCAGGGTGTCGAGCTCACGTTTCTCGTACAGCACCTTGACGATGATCACTGTGGAGGACAGCGCGCACGCCACCGTCAGGTACAGCACGTCGAAATGGCCGCCGCCGAGGCTGAGCCCAATGCCGACGAAGAAGGCGAGGCCGAGCAGCACGCCACCGGCGATCTGTCCGCCGGCCGCCACCAGGATCACCGGACCGGCGCGGATGATCTTCTTCAGATCGATCTCGAGACCGATCATGAACAGCATGAAGATCAGCCCGAGCTCGGAGATCACCGAGATCGAGTTCTCGGATTTCACCCAGCCAAGGCCGAATGGACCGATGACGAAACCGCCGATAAGGTAGGCGAGGATCAGTGGCTGACGGAAAAAATGCGCCGCCAAGCCGAGCAGCCAGGCGAACAGGATGCTCAGCGTGATATCGCCAATCAGTTCGTGCATGCACCTTCCGCCGTGGAATGCCTTGGCGCGAGCACTAAAGGGACAGCCATGCTGAGACAACGCATCGGGAGCCGGGCTCGCGGAACGAGACGCCATCGCTCCGGCGCGCTCGTGATTCTCTGCCTGACATGCCTGATTCTGTCGGCTGGCGCACCGGCTTTGGCTCAATCACCGGCCCCGCGCGACATCGCCAAGGCGTTCGCCGGCTCGCTGACCGCGCTGCCGAGCGAGCCTTTGAGCGTCGGCGGCTCGATCTATGTGCCGGCCTATTCCAGCGTCTGGATCAACCAGGGCGGGGCGCGGGCGGATTTTTCGGTGACGCTGAGCATTCACAACGCCTCCGAGACCAAGCCGCTGGTGATCAAGCGGATCGCCTATTACGACGGCGCCGGTAAAATGGTGGAGAGTCATCTCAAGGAGCCGGTGGCGTTGAAGCCATTCGCCACCATCGAGGCGTTCGTCGCGACGCTCGACACCCGCGGCGGAACCGGCGCCAATTTCGTGATCGACTGGGCCGCGGCCGGCGAGATCGCCGAACCTGTGACCGAAGCGCTGATGATCGGGACCTTCGCCAACGGCCATTACGCGTTCATCTCGCAGGGCCGGCCGATCCGCACCACCTCCGGCCGCTGAGTCGGGACTGCTATGGGGTAGCCACGCGCTATCTCTGACCGGTAGCCCTGCACCCGGATGCTTCTCTTTATACCGCCTACGCGCTAGGTTCCCGGCTATCGCGGCAACTAGGGCAGGGCGGCATGGACAAATCCGAGACGGACGATCTGCGCGCCCGTGGATGGTGGACCGGCCTCGCGATCGCGGTGCTGCTGCTCGGCCTGCCGCTGGCGGTGTGGCTCGATCTCACCAACCTTGCCGATGCAGCGCTGCGCCGGCAGGCGTCCGATCTGAATTCGGTGATCAAGAGCGTCCGTCACTACTACGCCGCCAATGTGGTCGGGCGCATCCTGTCTCATCCCGGGCAGGTGCAGGTGATCCACGACTACGAGAACGTGCCCGGCGCAATTCCGATCCCGGCCACGCTGTCGCTCGAGCTCGGCAAGGTGATCGGCGAGCAGCAGAGCAACATCACCTATCGGTTCGTCTCGGATTATCCGTTCGCCAATCGCGCCCCGCATCAGCTCGACGCCTTCGAGCGGGATGCGCTCGCCGCGCTGCGCAAGGACTCGAGCGACAACATCGTGTCGGCCTCTGCTGGATTGTTCAGCGACAGCGTCCGGCTGGTGTCGCCGGTGACGATGGCGCCGGCCTGTGTCGCCTGCCACAACAGCCATCCTGAAAGCCCGAAGCGCGATTGGAAGGTCGGCGACGTCCGCGGCATCCAGGAGGTGATGATCACCCAGCCGATCGCCGCCAATCTGTTCTCGTTCAAGTTCCTGCTGGCGTACTTCATGCTGGCGGCGGTGTGCGGCGTGTCGTTCCTGACAATGCAGCGCCGGCAGTCGCAGAAGATCCTGGCGATGAACCACGAGCTGGAGACCAACAACGACTTTCTGGCTTCGCTGTCGATGAAGATCTCGCGCTACATCCCGCCGCAGATCTACAAGAGCATCTTTTCCGGCCAGAAGGACGTGGTCATCCACACCGAGCGCAAGAAGCTGACGATCTTCTTCTCCGACATCCAGAATTTCACCGCCACCACCGAGCGGCTGCAGCCGGAGCTGATCACCCAGCTTCTCAACGAGTACTTCACCGAGATGTCGGAGATCGCGCACCGCTACGGCGGCACGATCGACAAGTTCATCGGTGATGCGATGCTGATCTTCTTCGGCGATCCGGAGACCAAGGGCGACCGTGCCGACGCGCAGGCCTGCGTACGGATGGCGTGGGCGATGCAGCGTCGGCTGTCGGAGCTCAACGCCAAATGGCGCGCGGCCGGGATCGAGCAGCCGTTCCGGTCGCGGATCGGGATCAACTCAGGCTATTGCAACGTCGGCAATTTCGGCAGCGCCGACCGGATGGACTACACCATCATCGGCGCCGAGGCGAACCTCGCCGCGCGGCTGCAATCGATCGCCGAACCCGGCGGCATCGTGGTGTCGTACGAAACCTATGCGCTGGTCAGCGACATCATCGACGCCCGTGCACTGCCGTCGATCACCATGAAAGGCATCAGCCGTGAGGTGGTGCCATACGCGATCGACCATCTGCGCGACGGCAGCGAAGTATCGGCGGTGGTGATCGAGAAGATGCCGGGCTTCGACTTCCACCTCGACACTGCAGCCGTCGCCGCAAACGACAGCGAGCGCGTTCGCTCAGTGCTGCTCCAGGCGCTGTCCTCGCTCGACCGCCGTCAGCCGAAGGCGGCGGAGTAGCAGGATTGATCCACAACAAAGGCCGTCATCGCCGGACTTGATCCGGCGATCCATCTTCCTTGAAAAGGATGAATGCGCCGGCCTTCGCCGCGCCGGAGTGGCCATGGTGCCGCAGGCGGCGCAAACCCGCGCATGACGGCGATTGTTAGCTGCGGCCTCTCGTGCGTCATTGCGAGGAGCGAAGCGACGAAGCAATCCAGGAGCTCAAGGCACGGAGAGCTCAAGGTCCGGAACTCCTGGATTGCTTCGCTTCGCTCGCAACGACGGAGAGGGGATGAACTAAACTAAGATCACCCGGATATCGTTGACGTTGGTGAGTGTCGGGCCGGTGATCAGCAGGTCGCCGGTCTGCGCGAAGAAGCCAGTGGCGTCGTTGTCAGTCAGATGGGCGGCGGGGTCGAGCCGCCGCGCGGCGATCTGCGCGAAGGTCGCCGCGTCGATCAGGGCGCCGGCGGGATCGTCGGCGTTGCCGGCGCCGCCGTCGGCGCCGTCGGTGTCGGCCGCGAGTGCGGCGATGTCGGGCAGGTCGGACAGC
>NZ_QTKI01000016.1:0-26401 GCF_010820945.1 Rhodopseudomonas sp. BR0C11 | reverse complement strand
GCGACCGCCCCTATTTCCGTAAAGCGCTGGAAACACACGATTTCGTCGTCAGCGACTTCCTGGTGGGCCGGCAGACCCAGAAGGGTACGATCCTGGCCGCCTACCCGGTGTCGGCGATCGATACCGGCGAAGAGGCAGTGATCGTCGCCGGCATGAATCTGGACTGGCTGTCCGACATGATGAGCAGCCTGGCCGGCCGGGTCGGCGTCAACGCCGCCCTAATCGACGGCGAAGGCACCGTGCTGGCGGCGCCGCCGGACGAGCGCAGCCTGATCGGCAAGAAGCTCGACCGTCTGTCGTTGCTGCCGGCAATGGCCGAAACCCCGCAAGGGCGCGGCAGCATCACCATGCACGACGATGCAGGGCGGCTGATGACCGTGAGCCGGATTCCCGGCACCAGCGCGCGGCTGGTGGTGACCGTCGATGAGAACAAGGTCTCGGCCGGCATCAATCGCGACATCCGCACCGCCTATCTGCAGCTGGCGCTGGTCTGCCTGTTCGTGCTGCTCGGCGCGCTGATCGCGGCCGAACGACTGATCGTGCAGCCGATCTCGGTGCTGACCGGGGTCGCCAAGAAATTCGCCGAAGGCAACTGGTCGGCCCGGGTCGCGCGCAAGCGCCTTCCGTCCGAATTTGTGCCGCTGGCACGGGCATTTAACGCCATGGCGGCGCAGCTCGGCCAGCGCGAACGCGAGCTTGTCGCCAGCAACAGCCGCCTAACCGTGATGGCCTCGATGGATCTGCTGTCCGGCCTCGCCAACCGCCGCGGCCTGCAGAGTCGGCTCGATTTCGAGTGGATGAAGGGCCAGCAAACCGGGCATCGCCTGGCGCTGATGATGATCGACGTCGACCATTTCAAGCTGTTCAACGATTCCTATGGCCATCCCGAAGGCGACGCCTGCCTCAGCCGGATCGGCGAGACGCTGGCGGCGGTGGCCGACCAGACCAGCGGGTTCGCGGCGCGTTACGGCGGCGAGGAGTTCTGCCTGCTGCTGCCGGAAACCGGCATGGGCCGCGCCCTGCAGGTCGGCGAGCTGGTCCGCACCGCCGTCGAACAGCTCGATCTGCCGCATCGGACCAGCGCGTTCGAACGCGTGACCGTCAGCATCGGCGTCGCCTGTACGCTGCCGAGCGAACACGCCACACCTGCCGAGTTGATCGAAGCGGCCGACGCGGCGCTGTACGCGGCCAAACATCGCGGCCGCAACAACGTGGTCGAGCACGGCTTCATCCGAGCCAGCGACGGCCCGGTGGCCATGGCGAGCTAAGGCCGCCCAAGGGCCGCCCGGCGAGCCGCCGAGCTTGCGCCATCCCATTGACCCGACACCATGTTTCATGGCCTAGTCCGCGCGCTTCGCGCGCGATTTGACCCGAGCCCCCGCACCGGTTGGCGACCTCGGCCGCGCCCCGTTTTTCCGCCCTGATCCGCGCTCGAACCGGCCGGCCGTCTTTTGATCTTTCGAATCCTGATCTCATGAGCAACGAACGATACAACGCCCGCGAATCCGAGCCGAAGTGGCAGGCGAAATGGGACGAGGCGAAGATCTTCGCCACCCGCAACGACGACCTGCGCAAGAAGTATTACGTACTGGAGATGTTCCCGTATCCGTCGGGGCGGATCCACATGGGACATGTCCGCAACTACACCATGGGCGACGTGGTGGCGCGGACGATGCGGGCGCGCGGCTACAACGTGCTGCACCCGATGGGGTGGGACGCATTCGGTCTGCCGGCCGAGAACGCCGCGATCGAACGCAAGGTCGCCCCGAAGGCTTGGACCTACGACAACATCGCGGCGATGAAGAAGCAGCTCCAGACCATGGGGCTGTCGCTGGACTGGGCGCGTGAATTCGCGACCTGCGATCCGTCCTACTACAAGCACCAGCAGAAGATGTTCCTCGACTTCCTGAAGGTCGGGCTGGTCGAGCGCGAGAAGCGCAAGCTGAACTGGGACCCGGTCGACATGACCGTGCTGGCCAACGAGCAGGTGATCGACGGCCGCGGCTGGCGCTCGGGCGCGGTGGTCGAGCTGCGCGAGATGAACCAGTGGGTGTTCAAGATCACCAAATACGCCCAGGAGCTGCTCGACGCGCTGGATACGCTGGATCGCTGGCCCGACAAGGTGCGGCTGATGCAGCGCAACTGGATCGGCCGCTCCGAGGGCCTGATGGTGCGGTTTGCGCTCGATAGCGCGACGACGCCGGCCGGCGAGACCGAACTGAAGATCTTCACCACCCGCCCGGACACGCTATTCGGCGCCAAGTTCATGGCGATCGCGGCCGATCACCCGCTGGCGCAAGCCGCCGCGGCGAAGGACCCGAAGGTCGCTGCGTTCATCGAGGACTGCAAGAAGCGCGGCACCGCGCAGGCCGAGATCGACACCGCCGAGAAACAGGGCATCGACACCGGCATCCGCGCCGTGCATCCGTTCGACCCGACCTGGAAGCTGCCGGTCTATGTCGCCAACTTCGTGCTGATGGAATACGGCACCGGCGCCATCTTCGGCTGCCCGGCGCACGACCAGCGCGACCTCGACTTCGTCAACAAGTACCAGCTCGGCAATACGCCGGTGGTCTGCCCCGAAGGCCAGGACCCGGCGAGCTTCGTCATCACCGACACCGCCTATGACGGCGACGGCCGGATGATCAACTCCCGCTTCCTCGACGGCAAGACGATCGCCGAGGCGAAGGAAGAAGTTGCCAAGCGGCTCGAGACCACGCAGCTCGGCGGCGCACCGGTCGGCGAACGCAAGGTCAACTTCCGCCTGCGCGACTGGGGTATCTCACGTCAGCGCTATTGGGGTTGTCCGATCCCGATCATCCACTGCCCGACCTGCGACGTGGTGCCGGTGCCGGACGCGGAGCTGCCGGTGGTGCTGCCGGAGGACGTGTCGTTCGACAAGCCGGGCAATGCGCTCGACCATCACCCGACCTGGAAGCACGTCACCTGTCCGAAGTGCGGCGGCAAGGCCGTGCGCGAGACCGACACCATGGACACCTTCGTGGATTCGTCCTGGTACTTCGCGCGCTTCACCGATCCGTGGAACACCGAGGCGCCGACCACGCCGGACGTCGTCAACCGGATGATGCCGGTCGATCAGTACATCGGCGGCGTCGAGCACGCGATCCTGCATCTGCTGTACAGCCGGTTCTTTACCCGGGCGATGAAGGCGGCGGGTCATATCGACATCAAGCATGACGAGCCGTTCGCCGGCCTGTTCACGCAGGGCATGGTGGTGCACGAGACCTATCGGAAGGTCGACGGCCACTTCGCCTCGCCCGCCGAAGTGTCTATCGTGGTCGATGGCGATCAGCGCCGCGCCACGTTGATCGACGGCGGCAGCCCGGTCGAGATCGGGCCGATCGAGAAGATGTCGAAGTCCAAGCGCAACACCGTCGATCCCGACGACATCATCGGGACCTACGGCGCCGACACCGCGCGCTGGTTCATGCTGTCTGACTCGCCGCCGGACCGCGACGTGATCTGGAGCGAGGAAGGCGTCAAGGGTGCGTCGCGCTTCGTGCAGCGGCTATGGCGGATGGTAAACGATGCGGCCCCGATCGCCGCGTCGGCTCCGGCCGAACGGCCGGCGAGCTTCAGTGCCGATGCACTCACCTTGCGCAAGGCCGCACATGGTGCACTCGACAAGGTGCTGTCCGGCATCGAGCGGCTCGCCTTCAACGTCAGCCTGGCGCATATCCGAGAGTTCTCGAATACCCTCGGTGATGTGCTGGCCCGTTCGCAGACGCCCTCGCCCGATCTCGCCTGGGCGATCCGCGAATCGACCGTGATCCTGGTGCAGCTTTTCCACCCGATGATGCCGCACCTCGCCGAGGAATGCTGGACAGTGCTCGGCCAGACCGGCCTGGTCTCCGAGGCGCTGTGGCCGCAGATCGAACCGGATCTCTTGGTCGAGGACAGCATCACCCTGCCGGTTCAGGTCAACGGCAAGAAGCGCGGCGAGGTGACGGTACCGCGCGACGCTCCGACCAGCGAAATTGAGGCTGCCGTTTTGGCGCTCGATGCGGTAAAACAGGCCCTGGGTGACAAGCCCGTTCGCAAGGTGATCGTCGTCCCGCAGAGGATCGTGAATGTCGTCGGCTAAGCCCGCGGAGCTCAAGAAGTTCGTCGTCCGGTTGGCGCTGGCGGTTGCGCTGGCCGCCCCGGTCGCCGGCTGCTTCCAACCGATGTACGCCGATCGCGGCGACGGTTCGCCGACGCTGCGCGATAAGCTGAATGCCATCGAAGTCCCGCCGCTCGATATTCCGAACGGGTCGCGCAACTCCCGCCTCGGCGTCGAGCTGCGTAATAAGCTGATGTTCAAGCTGTACGGCAGCGCCACCGGCGCGCCGCCGCTGTACACGCTGAAGATTTCGATCTCGACCTCGCGGTCGTCGCTGATCGTCGATCCCAGCACGCAGCTGCCGACGATCGAAAACTACGCGATCGATGCCAGCTATCAGCTCAAGGACATCGCCACTGGCAAAACGGTGATGAGCGGCAACACCTTCTCGCGCGTTGAATACGACGTGCCCGGCCAGTCGCAGCGCTTCGCCCGCACCCGCGCAGGCCGCGACGCGGAAGATCGCGCCGTGCAGGAGATTGCCGAGAACATCAACACTCGGCTCGCCTCGTTCTTCTACGCCGGGATGTGATCCGCGATTCCGCCGAGCACGCGGTGTTGGTTCACATTCGGCTCTGGCGCTGAGTGATGGTTGCGCTACGCGGCAAAGACGCCACTTCGTTTCTGGCCCGGCCTGACCCGGGCCGGCCGATCGTACTGCTTTACGGCCCGGATGCTGGCCTCGTGCGCGAACGCGCAGATGCGCTGATCGCGGCCTCACTCGACGATCCCAAAGATCCATTCGCATTGGTTCGGCTCGACGGCGACGAGCTCGCCGCAGAGCCGTCGCGGCTGGTCGACGAAGCCCTCGCCATTCCAATGTTCGGCGGACGCCGCGCGATCCGCGTTCGCGCCGGGTCGCGCAGCTTCGTCGCCGGCGTCGAAGCGCTGATCTCCTCGCCGCCGAAAGAATGCCGGGTCGTCATCGAAGCCGGCGACATCAAGCCGGACAATGCGCTGCGCAAGGCCTGCGAAAAGGCGACGACTGGCGCGGTCGCGATCGGCTGTTATCCGGATGCGGAAGCCGACATCGCCCGGCTGATCGACGACGAGCTGCGCGGCTCGAATCTACAGATCGCCAAGGATGCAAAGGCGGTGCTGACGACGCTGCTCGGTGGCGATCGCCAGGCCTCACGTAATGAACTGCGGAAGCTGGCGCTGTACGCGCACGGCAAGGGCGAGGTCACGCTCGACGACGTGATCACCTGCGTATCGGACGCATCCGATCTCAAGCTCGACGCGATCGTCGACGCGGCGTTCTCGGGCAAGCCCATCGTGGTTGAGACTGAATTCGCCAAGGCGATGGTGGCCGGCACTTATCCGGGTCAGATCATCCTCGCGGCGCAGCGCCACGCGGCGTTTCTGCACAAGACCAGCCTCGTGGTCGAAGGCGGCACGCCAGCCGCCGTGGTTCTCGATTCCGGATTTCCGCGGCTGCATTTCTCGCGCAAGGCCGCAGCCGAGACGGCGCTCCGCAATCTCTCAACGACCCGCCTCGGGCAAATCATCGAGCAGCTCGCCAGCGCCGCGCTCGAAACCCGTCGCCAAGCCACGCTCGGCGCCGCAATCGCACAGCGCACGCTGCTGTCGATCGCGGTCAGTGCGCGGCGGCGGAGTTAGTCTCGTTGTTGCGATCCGCGGGGGATTTAGAGCGCTTCATCGATTGATTGAAGCGAACTTGGCCTTTCCAAGCGCACTAGAGTCCTCATCCTGAGGAGCCCGGCAAAGCCGGGCGTCTCGAAGGATGAGGAGCCGCAGGGCTTGCGGCATATGGTTCGAGACGGCGCTTCGCGCCTCCTCACCATGAGGTTCTGCAAGCTGCGACCGCTAGGAAGTGCGGTCCTGATTCCGTCGAAATCAGAAATGCTCTAGCGTAGCGCCGGTCACGCGCACCTTTCGGCACAACTACCTTCTCGTTCGTCATTCCGGGGCGCGCGGAGCGCGAGCCCGGAATCCATAACCACTGCGCCCTCGGCTCGGGGACCAGCCTCGCCATGTCTTCACGAGAAGTTTGTGAGTATGGATTCCGGGCTCGCGCAGCGTAGCTGCGCGCCCCGGAATGACAACGAGAGATCGTCGCCTCAGGCGACCAAGAACAAACGCGAACTAACCGCCCGCTTCGAGCCGGCGGATGATGTCATCGAGCTGATCGAGATCGGCGTAGCGGATCTGAACCGCGCCGGTGCCTTCGTGGTCGTCGATCGTCACCTTCATGCCTAGCGCGTCGCTCAGGCGTTTTTCCAGCGCCACGGTGTCGGCGTCCTTCACCGCCTTGGCACCCGAGGCGGCACGCGGCTTCTGCGGCTTTCGCTCCGGCACGCCTTCTTCATGCGCCAGAGCTTCGGTCTGACGGACATTGAGACCTTCGGCGACGATCCGCTTGGCGATCGCCGACGGGTCCGGCAGACCAATCAGCGCACGCGCATGGCCGGCGGTGAGTTCACCCGACGCGATCAGCGACTTGACGTCGTCGGGCAGCTTGATCAGCCGCATCATGTTGGCGACATGGCTGCGGCTCTTGCCGACGATCTTGGCGATCTCTTCCTGGCTGCGATTGAACTCGGCCGCCAGCGCCTGATAGCCGAGCGCCTCTTCGAGCGGATTGAGATCTTCGCGCTGAACGTTTTCGACAATGGCAATTTCGAGCGCCAGCGCATCCGACACGTCGACCGGAACGATCGGCACTTCGTGCAGACCGGCGCGCTGCGCCGCGCGCCAGCGCCGTTCGCCGGCGATGATCTCGTAGCGATCGGCGGAGCCCTTCACCGGGCGGACCACGATCGGCTGGATCACGCCGTGCTGCTTGATCGAGTCGGACAGTTCACCAAGCTCGGCATCGGTGAAGGTGCGGCGCGGGTTGCGCGGATTGGCCTTGATGAATTCGATCGGCACCTTGCGCTGCGCCCGCGGCCGTTCGGCCTGCGTGGCCTCGCCGCCGACATCGCCGATCAGACTCGCCAAGCCGCGCCCCAGTCGCGAACGGTGCTCATCGGCCATCGCCAGCTCCCTTGGATTCACGTCGCTACTCCGCACTGATGAAATGAAAGTTGTTAGTTCGCATCGTCACTGAGAAGCGGCATCGCAAGCAAGCCGGCGCCCTGCCCAGCTCTGGATCGCGTTGCTTCGCCCGCAATGACGAGGCCTAGTCGGCGCCGCCGGCCGCGCACCTCAATGCGTGGTGCGGAGTTCGCGCTCGCGCTGAATCACTTCGGTGGCGAGCTTCAGATAGGCTTCGCTGCCGACGCATTTCAGATCGTAAACCAGCACCGGCTTGCCGTAGCTCGGCGCTTCCGAGATCCGCACGTTACGCGGGATCATGGTGTCGTAGACTTTCTTGCCCATGAACTGGCGCACGTCGGCGACGACCTGGCTCGACAGATTGTTGCGGCTGTCGAACATCGTCAGCACAATGCCGTGGATCGTCAGGTTCGGATTGAGGTTGGCGCGGACCTGCTCGACCGTCTGCAGCAATTGCGACAGACCTTCGAGGGCGAAGAACTCGCACTGCAGCGGCACCAGGATCGCATCCGCAGCCGCCATCGCATTCACAGTCAGCAGGTTCAGCGACGGCGGGCAGTCGATCAGCACGTAGGTGTAGTCGAGCGGCGGATCGATATCCTTGTTGAGCACGCCGATGGCGTCGCGCAATCGGAACGCGCGGTCGCCGCGATGACCGAGCTCGAGCTCGAGGCCGGACAGATCCATCGTCGAAGCCGCAATGTGCAGCCGCGGCACCGCGGTCGCGACCACCGCGTCGCGCAGCGGCGCTTCGCCGGCCAGCACATCGTAGGTCGAGGTGTTGCGATCGCGGCGATCGATGCCGAGCCCGGTCGAGGCATTGCCCTGTGGATCGAGATCGACGATCAGCACGCGTTCGCCGATCGCGGCCAGCGCCGTGCCGAGATTGATCGCGGTGGTGGTCTTGCCGACCCCGCCCTTCTGGTTGGCGAGCGCGATGATGCGTGGACGCCCGGGCTCTGAATTCGCCCTATCCCCTTGATAAATCTCGTCAATTACGGTCATGGCAGGTTCTTCGGCTGGTTGGTGGCGGTTATGTGCGTCGTTCGATGTGGTCGATTTCGACGATCCAGCCTTGGCCACCGGTCACGCTGGCATGCAGCTTAGGCTGGAATTTCCAATATTTAGTAGCTTCCGTCAATTCTGCATCTACATCTTGACCCTTCAGAAACAACGCCTTCGTGGTTCCGGAGGTCATCAGAGGTTCGGCAAAACCGATGAGCTGGTGTAGCGGAGCGACCGCACGGGCGGTGATGCAATCGAGCGCCTGTGGGAATCTATCCACGTTATCCCCGATGTCCGCGAGCATCACTGTGCCCGGCGCGCCCGCCACACGCAGCGCCTCGCGCAGGAACGCCGCCTTCTTGGCGATCCTCTCCACCAATGTGACGTGCCCACCGACGTCCGCCATTGCGCAAGCCAGCACCACCCCGGGAAACCCGCCTCCAGATCCAAAGTCGAGCCATCGCCGGGCCTGCGGCATGAGGCTGATGAGCTGCAGCGAATCCGCGACGTGGCGGGTCCAAAGCTGGGGCAGGGTCGATGGAGCGACCAGATTAGTCTTAGCCTGCCATTGCTGCAGCAAGGCGACATAAGCATCGAGCCGCGCTTCGAGCGCCAATGAGATCGGGACGAGCTTCAGCGCCGCCGCTTTGTCGGCGTCAAGATCAGAGAGAGAAACCAGAGGTTTGGCAGCGCGCTGCATGGAACTTCACTGCGGGGAGACGGCCGCTGCGGGCCCGTTTTGATTATATTCTTGCAAACCGATTCCGGCCATCGAATACGGCACCGATCTGCAATTGACGGCTAAAGTTTCACGTGAAACACGGCGGAACTCGAAGACGGCGTATTTCACGTGAAACACTGGTCAGTAACTACCCCGTCGATTTCCGCTTTCGTTGTTCACGCCGTAGATAGGCGGCCAGGATTCCGAGGGCCGCCGGCGTGATCCCGTCAAGCCGACCCGCCTGCCCGACGGTGTGGGGTCGATGCCGTTCCAGCCGCGTGCGAGCCTCGTTCGACAGACCCGGGACCGCTGCGTAATCGACCTCGGTAAGCCGCAGACTCTCATCCCGACGAAACGCCTCGACGTCCGCGGTCTGCCGCTCCAGATAGACATGATATTTGGCGTCGATCTCAACATGCACCGCGATTGTCGGATCGACCTTGCCGAGCTCCGGCCAGATCGCGCAGACCTGAGACCACTCGATCTCCGGATACGACAACAGATCGAACGCCGATCGTCTCTGTCCATCCCGGTTCAGCGCCAGTCCATGCTTGGCGGCTTCGTTCGGGGTGATCGATAGCGACTGGGCGAGCGCTTTCGCCTCAGAGAGTGCCGCCATTTTGTCCTGATGGAAGGCCGCCCGCTCCGTGCCGACGCAGCCGATCGCCAGTCCTTTGTCGGTGAGGCGCTGGTCCGCATTGTCGGCCCGAAGAGTCAGACGATATTCGGCCCGTGAGGTGAACATCCGGTACGGCTCGGTTATGCCGCGGGTCACCAGATCGTCGATCATCACGCCGAGATAACCGTCGGCCCGATCGAAAACCGCCAAGTCGCCGCCTCCGGCAGACAATCCGGCGTTGAGACCCGCAACCAAGCCCTGGGCCGCGGCCTCTTCATATCCGGTGGTGCCGTTGATCTGCCCGGCCAGAAACAGCCCGCGCAGTCGCTTGGTCTGCAGCGTCGGTTCCAGTTCTCGCGGATCGACATGGTCGTATTCGATCGCGTAGCCCGGGCGGAACATCTCGGTCCGCTCCAGGCCAGGAATCGTCTTCAGGATCGCACGCTGCACGTCTTCGGGCAGCGAGGTCGAAATCCCGTTGGGATAGACCGTCGGATCGTCGAGACCTTCGGGCTCAAGGAAGATCTGGTGGCCGTCGCGGTCGCCGAATTTGACGATCTTGTCCTCGATCGACGGGCAGTAGCGCGGTCCGGTGGACTGAATCTGCCCGGAATACATCGGCGAGCGATGCACATTGGTCCGGATCACCTCGTGGGTGGCTGTCGTGGTCCGGGTGATGCCGCATTCGATCTGCGGCGTGGTGATCGCGGGCGTCAGCACCGAAAACGGCTCCGGCGGATCATCACCGGGCTGCATTTCGACAGCGCTCCAGTCGATGGTCCGGCCATCCAGACGTGGCGGAGTGCCGGTTTTGAGCCGGCCGAGCTGAAATCCGAGCGCTTCGAACGATCCTGACAGCCCCATCGCCGGGGCTTCGTCGATCCGGCCTGCCGGCCAGCTTTGCTCGCCGAGGTGAATGAGGCCCCGGAGGAAGGTCCCGGTGGTGATCACGACCGCCGCCGCGGCAAACTCCCGGCCGTCGCCCAGCCGAATGCCGGTCACGCGGCCATCCTGCCAGAGCAGTGCGTCGGCCTCCCCTTCGATGACCGACAAGTTCGGAATGGCCTGGATCGCGGTCTGCATCGCGGCCGCATACAGCTTGCGATCGGCTTGGGCGCGGGGACCACGAACAGCGGGGCCTTTACGGCGGTTCAGCATCCGAAATTGAATGCCGCCAGCGTCGGCGACCCGGCCCATCAAGCCGTCCAGTGCATCCACTTCGCGGACCAGATGGCCTTTGCCCAGTCCTCCGATCGCCGGATTGCAGGACATCGCGCCCACGGTGGCAAACCGATGGGTGACAAGAGCGGTAGCCGCGCCGATCCGGGCAGCCGCAGCCGCTGCTTCACAGCCGGCATGGCCGCCGCCGATGACGATGACGTCGAAAGAAGTGCGCATGATGGGGTTGTAGCTCAGCTCCGAGGAGCTTTGAAGGCGAGTCCGCCGACCTTGATACCGGCTAAACCTCACCGGACTGTTTCACGTGAAACAGTGGCGCCGAAATCCCGGTATCGTGGTTAACCAATCGTAACCACCGCTACGGATCGGCGACCCGATGAGCCTATTTGCCGATGCAGAACCGGCTGAAGATCTCACCGAGGACGTCCTCGACGTCGACCCGCCCAAGCAATCGGCCAAGACTGTGAGCGGAAGCACGGAGTTCTTCGGCGACGATTTCTTCGGCCAGTCCCGACGCCAGACTCCGCTCCAGCGATACCGAAGCTTCGGCAAGCAACAGCCGATGGCGATCCCGCGTGATCAATCCGGCTTCTGCAGACCCGAAATATTGCGCAGCAAATCGCGTCAGCTGGCGCAGCAACTCCGCAAAACCCTCGCCCGTCGCCGCCGAAATCCTGAAAGCCGGCTGTGAAGGGCTGGATTCCGCCTCGCCGCCCGCTAGATCGATCTTATTCCGGACTCGCCAGACTTCCGGACCGCTCACACCCGGATCAGACGCATCCGTGGCCGTGCTCAGCCACAACACCAGGTCCGCCGCTGCGGCGCGCGAGCGGGCGCGTCGCACCCCCTCCTGCTCAACCGGATCGTCACTGTCTCGCAGTCCTGCGGTATCAATGACCGTCACCGGATAGCCGTCGAGATCGAGCTGGACCTCGATGACATCCCGGGTCGTGCCGGCATGCGGCGACACGATCGCCACCTCGCGGCGGGCGAGACGATTGATCAGAGTGGACTTGCCGACATTCGGCGGCCCGGCGATCGCCACCACCATCCCGTCGCGGAGCTTTTCGCCCCGGCCCTGCTCGGCCAAGACCTCGGCGATCTCTGCGGATAGCTCCGCGATTTTCGCCCGCGCCGGCCCCATCAGCTCATCGGCAACGTCGCCCTCGTCGGAAAAGTCGATCCCCGCTTCGACCAGCGCCAGTGCTTCGATGATCTGGTCGCGCCATCGCCGCGCCCGGTCGCCGAGCACGCCGCCGAGCTGGCGCAGCGCCTGACGACGCTGCGCGTCGGTGTCTGCATGGATCAGATCATCGAGACCTTCGGCTTCCGTTAGGTCGAGCTTGCCGTTTTCGAAGCCCCGCCGGGTGAACTCGCCAGGCTCCGCCGGCCGCACACCGTCGAACGCCGAGAGGGTTTTGATCAGCGCCGCCGCCACCGCGCGGCTGCCGTGGATGTGCAATTCGGCGACGTCTTCGCCAGTCGCGGACGCAGGCGCCGGAAACCACAACGCCACGCCGTCATCGATCAACTCGCCATCGCGGGTCCGAAGAGCACAGCGCACGGCGCGCCGAGGCGACGGCAGAGATCCGGTCAGCGCTGTCAGCACGTCGCCCGCTCGCGATCCGGAGACACGCACGATGGCGATTGCCGACGGCAGCGGTCCGGTCGCAAGGGCGAAGATGGTCTGGTCGCTCGGATGCATGGCACTTGTCTTGCCGAGGCGCTGTTCCGAACGCAAACAAAAAGGGCGCCCCGTAGGGACGCCCTTGATGGCCGGATATCCGACTCGCTCAGGTGTTCATCGAGTCGAAGAATTCGGAGTTGTTCTTGGTGTTGCGCAGCTTGTCGAGCAGGAACTCGATCGCGTCCATCGTCCCCATCGGGTTGAGGATACGGCGCAGCACGTACATCTTCTTCAACAGCTGCGGATCGGTGATCAGCTCTTCCTTGCGGGTGCCGGACCGCGAGATGTCGATCGCCGGGAAGGTGCGCTTGTCGGCGACCTTGCGGTCGAGGATCAGCTCCGAGTTGCCGGTGCCCTTGAACTCTTCGAAGATCACTTCGTCCATGCGCGAGCCGGTATCGACCAGCGCGGTGGCGATGATGGTGAGCGACCCACCCTCTTCGATGTTACGCGCGGCGCCGAAGAACCGCTTCGGCCGCTGCAGCGCGTTGGCGTCGACACCGCCGGTGAGCACCTTACCCGAAGACGGCACCACCGTGTTGTAGGCGCGGCCGAGGCGGGTGATCGAGTCGAGCAGGATGACGACGTCGCGGCCGTGTTCGACCAGGCGCTTGGCCTTTTCGATCACCATCTCGGCGACCTGGACGTGGCGGACTGCCGGTTCGTCGAAGGTCGAGGAGATCACCTCGCCCTTCACCGAGCGCTGCATGTCGGTGACTTCTTCGGGCCGCTCGTCGATCAGCAGCACGATCAGGTAGCACTCGGGGTGATTCGCCGTGATCGAGTGCGCGATGTTCTGCATCAGCACGGTTTTACCGGTGCGCGGCGGCGCGACGATCAGCGCGCGCTGGCCCTTACCGATCGGGGCGACGATGTCGATGACGCGCGCCGACAGATCCTTGCGGGTGGGATCGTCGATCTCGAGCCGGAAGCGTTCATCCGGAAACAGCGGCGTCAGATTGTCGAAATTGACCTTGTGCTTGGACTTCTCTGGATCTTCGAAGTTCAGCGAGTTGACCTTGAGCAGCGCGAAGTAGCGTTCGCCTTCCTTCGGGCTGCGGATGTGGCCTTCGATGGTGTCACCAGTGCGCAGGCCGAAGCGGCGGATCTGCGAAGGCGAAACGTAGATGTCGTCCGGGCCGGGAAGGTAATTGGCATCCGGCGATCGCAGAAAGCCGAAACCGTCGGACAACACCTCGACGACGCCCTCGCCGATGATGTCGGTCTCTTTGGCCGACAGCTGTTTCAGGCAGGCGAACATCAGCTCCTGCTTGCGCATCGTGCTGGCGTTCTCGACCCCGAGCTCTTCCGAAAACGAAACGAGTTCGGCCGGCGTCTTGGCCTTCAGGTCTTGAAGTTTGATTTCCCGCATGGGGGTGGTCCTGTGGAAACGAGACTGGGGATTCGTCAGCGGAAGAAAAAGCGGGAGGAAATAACCGGAGTCCGCAGGTCTTCAGGTCGACGGTGTCTTGAGCAAGGAAGGTGCGGGAGGTTTCAGACCCGATGCGGCGGCCGGTTCAGAAAGGAACCTGATCGCAACCACATTCGCCTGCTTTAGGTGGGACGAATGCCAGTATAGAAAATCCGTTGCGTCCACGCAAGACGATCGACGCCGTACCGTCATCCAGTGCCGTCAGAACGGCTTGACGATCACGAACAGCACCGCCGCGATCATCAGGAGCGTCGGTATCTCATTGATAACGCGATAGAATTTGTGAGATCGGGTGTTCCGATCGGCGGCGAAGTCGCGCACGTAGCGGCCGAGCAACAGATGGATCACGGTCATCAGCACCACAGCGGCGAGCTTGGCGTGAAACCAGCCCGAGGTGAAATAGCCCTGCTCCCAGGCGATCGCCAAACCTGCGACCCACGCGACCATCATGGCCGGATTCATGATCGCACGGTACAGCCGGCGTTCCATGATCTTGAAAGTCTCGGACTGGGTCGATCCGACTTCGGCGGCGCAGTGGTAGACGAACAATCGCGGCATATACAGCATGCCGGCCATCCAGGAGATCACCGCCACCACGTGCAGGGTCTTCACCCACGGATAGACATCCACCCAGTCGATCATTCGATCTTCCATTCCGCTGTGCCGCGAAGCTGCCAGACGATCCGGAACGCAGGACCCGCATCGCGCGTTGATCGAATGCTCGAATGCGGAGATTTCCGCAAGCGCCCGCTTTCTTATCAATATTTATAGATTCTTAAGGTTTGAGTCTAAGTGGCCGTGGATTTGACTCACCCAACGGCATTCTAGAGTTCTTCCGCATCGACCCACATTTTCACAGCCATCCCCAACTGCTGGTCTGTTCGTTGGCCTCTTGCAGGATCAGAGGGTTGCGCCGGATCGTCGCCGCATTACCGAGAGACAAATCCACATTCACCCGCTAACCTCACTGCCATCCCGAAATGCTTCTCTCACCCGACGCCTGTGAAGAAAAAGCCGGGTTATCCCGACCGCGACGGTCGGGGGTCAGCTTTGGTGCGATTCTCGCCCCGTTGTTCACAGGTTACACAGGGCTACGATGCTGACCGACGGCAGCTACTTTCACCTTCATCTGGTCTCGGACTCGACCGGCGAAACTCTGATCACGGTGTCGCGTGCGGTGACGGCGCAATATGCCAACGTCACCCCGGTCGAGCATGTCTATCCGCTGGTGCGCAGCCAGAAGCAGCTCGATCGCGTGTTGCAGGAGATCGAAGAAGCGCCCGGCATCGTCCTGTTCACGCTGCTGGAGACCGAGCTGGTCACCCGGCTCGAGGCGAAGTGCCAGGAGATCAACAGCCCGAGCCTGTCGATCATCGGTCCGGTGATGCAGCTGTTCGAAGCCTATCTCGGCGCGTCGACGATGGGCCGCGTCGGTGCGCAGCACACGCTCAATGCCGAATATTTTCAGCGCATCGATGCGCTGAACTATTCGATGATGCACGACGACGGCCAGCACGTCGAAGGGCTTGAAGAAGCCGACGTGGTTCTGGTGGGTGTGTCGCGCACTTCGAAGACGCCGACCTCGATCTATTTGGCCAATCGCGGCATCCGTACCGCCAATGTGCCGCTGGTCGCCGGCATTCCGATTCCGCATCAGCTCGAGACGCTGAAGAAGCCGCTGGTGGTCAGCCTGCATGCGTCGCCGGAGCGTTTGATCCAGGTGCGGCAGAACCGGCTTCTCAGTCTCGGCGCCGGCACGGGCAATGACTCTTATATTGATCGCCAGGCCGTGACCGACGAGGTCCTGCTGGCGCGCAAGCTCAGCGCCAAATATGGCTGGTCTCTGCTCGACGTCACCCGCCGTTCGATCGAAGAGACTGCCGCGGCGATCATGAAACTGCTTGCCGATCGGCAGCGTCAGAAGGTGCCGGAATGACGCTGTGGCTTGGGCCGCAGCCGCTGGTGCTGGCTTCGCAGAGCCGCGCCCGCCAGACGGTGCTTAGCAACGCCGGAATTCCGTTCGATGCGATTCCGGCCGACATCGATGAGCGCGGCATCGCGGACGCATCTGGCCTCAGTGCGCCCGGTGAGATCGCCGCGCTGCTGGCGCAGCAGAAGGCGGCGTTCGTCAGCAACCATCATCCCGGCCGCCTGGTGCTGGGCGCTGATCAGACGCTGGCGCTCGGGGCGCGTGGTTTCAACAAGCCCGCTGATCGCACCGCCGCTGCCAAGCAGCTCCGCGAACTCGCCGGCCGCCGTCATGAATTGCACTCGGCGATCGCTATCGTCCGCAACGGCATCACGTTGTTTGCCGATGTGTCGATCGCGCGGATGACGATGCGGCCGCTCACCGAGGCGGAGATCGACGCTTATCTCGACGTGGTCGGCGACAAGGCCACCACCAGCGTCGGCGCCTATCAGATCGAAGGTCTCGGAGTGCACCTGTTCGACGGCATCCACGGCGATCATTTCACCATCCTGGGTCTGCCGCTGTTGCCGTTGCTCGGTTTTCTGCGTAGCCAGAACTTGCTGGCGGTCTAAGGCGCGGGCGACGAACCAAACAACAAGCGAGACGCAGGACCGATCGGGATCGGATCTGAAATGTCTCGCGGGGAAGAAAAAGACGGAGGCGACGGAATGCTGGTGCTCGGACTGACCGGTTCGATCGGGATGGGCAAATCGACCACCGCCAAGCTGTTCGCCGAAGCCGGGGTGCCGGTCTACGACGCCGACGCCACCGTGCATAAGATCTACGAGAACGAAGCCGTGCCGGCGATCGAAGCGGCGTTTCCCGGCACCACGGTCGGCGGCAAGGTCGATCGCGCGCTGTTGTCGGCGAAGGTCGTGCATGATCCGGCCGCGATGAAGCGGCTCGAAGGAATCGTGCATCCGATGCTGCGCGCCCATCATCAGCAGTTTCTCGACGATGCCGAATCATCAGGCGCGCCGGTCGCGGTGGTCGATGTGCCGCTGCTGTTCGAGACCGGCGGCGAAAAGCGTGTCGATGCGGTGGTGGTGGTGACGACCTCGCCGGAGGTGCAGCGCGAACGGATTCTCGCGCGCGACAACATGACCCCTGAAAAACTCGATGCAATTCTGGCCCGCCAGATGCCCGATGCCGAGAAGCGCAAGCGCGCGGATTTCGTGGTGGATACCTCCAACGGACTCGACCCGGTGCGGCTTCAGATCCGCGAAATCCTCGAGGCCGCTGCTAAAATGCCGCGCCGGCGCGACTGATTCGCGCGGCGACCAAGACAGCCTGATCAGAAGCGATGCGTGAGATCGTCCTCGATACCGAAACCACCGGCCTCGATCCGCTGCGCGGCGATCGGCTGGTCGAAATCGGCTGCGTCGAGATCTTCAACCGGATGCCGACCGGCCGCACCTATCATCAATACCTCAATCCCGAACGGGACATGCCGGCCGAGGCCTTTGCGGTGCATGGGCTGTCGAGCGAATTTCTCGCCGACAAGCCGCTGTTCGCACATGTGGCCGACGAGTTTCTCGAATTCATCGGCGATGCGCCGCTGGTGATTCACAACGCCTCGTTCGATATCGGCTTCATCAATGCGGAGCTGTCGCGGTTGTCGCGTGCGCCGGTGCCGCGCGATCGCCTGGTCGACACCCTTCTGCTCGCCCGCCGTAAGCATCCGGGCGTGTCGAACCGGCTCGACGATCTGTGCTCGCGTTACGCGATCGACAATTCGCGCCGGACCAAGCACGGGGCATTGCTCGACGCCGAGCTGTTGGCCGAGGTCTATATCGACCTGATCGGCGCCCGGCAGTCGCAGCTCATTCTGGCCGACGTGCCGGCCGAGGTGGTTGGAGCTGCCAGCGAGAACCGTCGCCGCCAGCGACCCGCGCCGCTGCCGAACCGGCTGACCGACGCCGACCTCGAAGCCCACCGCGCCTTCATCGCCACCATGGGCGACAAGGCGATCTGGCCAGACTATCTGGCCGCCGGCGCCTGACCATTTGTCTTCCCGAAACGACAATGCCCGGCGCGTCGGCCGGGCATTGCAGAAGTGATGAACGTGAGCGGCCGAGCGGATCAGCTCGGCTGGCCCTGCTGCTGGGCGCGCTCGAGGTTCTGGCGATACAGGCCGATGAAATCGACCGGGTCGAGCATCAGCGGCGGGAACCCGCCGTCGCGCACGGCGCTGGCGATGATCTCGCGGGCAAAGGGGAACAGCAGCCGCGGGCATTCGATCATGATCAGCGGATGCAGGTTCTCCTGCGGCACGTTCAGCACGCGGAACACGCCCGCATAGGCCAGCTCGAAGCTGAACAGCACGCTGCTGCCGGACTCGGCCTTGCCTTCGATCGACAGCGTCACTTCATATTCGTTCTCGCCGACGTTGTTGGCGCCGACGTTGATCTGGATGTTGATCGCCGGCTGCTGCTGCTGCGGGGCGAGCGACGCCGGGGCGTTCGGGTTCTCGAACGACAGATCCTTGGTGTACTGCGCCAGCACATTGAGTTGCGGAGGAGCACCCTCGGGAGGCGTGCCGTTACCGTTGGTCATCGATGGTTCTCCTGGAAGTGGATTTGGATGGCGGCCGCCGACTTGCAGAGGGCGTCGCAACAATGGGCAGGTGCTTTGGCGAGTGGCTATCATACGCCCCCGGCGTTCCACAAGGTAGACAGAGGCTGCGGCCGCAGCCCGGCAGGCGGGTGCCGGATACCGCGCCCACAGCCTAGAGGCCCTGGGATGGCCCGCCGAAACCTCTCCTTAACCGCCCACCGTCCAGGTTTTCGTGCCTCTCACCGGTTTCCGGCGGGGCGCGAAGCGCGTAAGCTCGCCGGGCCACAGCTCCCAAGATCGCTGTGTGGGGGTTGCCAACCCCACCGGCTGTGCCAAAACGCGCCATTGGCGCGCCGCGGTTGATGCCTACATGGTGCAAACCGGCTCTCTGCCGCGTTGGCGTCGCGAGGCCGGAGACCAAAGCGCGCCGGCAGGCCCCGGCCCGATCAGAAAGTGAATGCGACGTGGATATTTACACCATCATCTTCCTGGCGCTCGCGGTGTTCATCTTCCTGCGTCTGCGCAACGTGCTCGGCCAGCGCACCGGCAGCGAACGGCCGCCGTTCGATCGCGCTGCCGCGCGGGACATGATTCCCGGCAAGCAGGACACCAACGTGATCTCGATGCCCGGCACCGTGATCGACCAGGCGCCGATGGCGCCGAACGCGGACGTGGTGCCGCCCTCCGATCGTTGGAAGGGCATCGCCGAGCCGGACTCCGAACTTGAGCACGGCCTCAACGCCATCGCCCAGAACGATTCGTCGTTCGACGCGCAGCACTTCATCGCCGGCGCCAAGAGCGCCTATGAGATGATCGTGATGGCGTTCGCCAATGGCGACCGCCGCTCGCTGCGGGATCTGCTGTCGAGCGAGGTCTATGAGAGCTTCGATGCGGCGATCAAGGATCGCGAGAAGAACGACCTGAAGGTCGAGACCCGCTTCGTGTCGATCGAGAAGGCCGAGCTGATCAGTGCCGAGCTGCGCGATCGCACCGCGATGCTGACGCTGAAGTTCGTGTCGCAGATGATCTCGGCGACCCGTGACAAGACCGGCGCGGTGGTCGACGGCTCGCCCGACAAGGTCGCCGACATCACCGACGTCTGGACCTTCGCCCGCGACACGAGTTCGCGCGATCCGAACTGGAAGCTGGTTGGGACCGGCAGCGGCAGCTGACGCACGCGGCGCGCGCCGCGCCGCCCTGGCCGGCTGCGTTCTCGCAGCCGCGCTATTGTCTGCGCCGAGTGAGGCGGACGCGCGCAGCCGGCATCACCATTCTGGCGCCCGATCCGTCTCGAAATTCGCAGAGCATCACGCAAAGTATCGGCATCCGCTGTGGCCGCTGGAAATCCCGGGCGGTCAATATCTGCCGGTCGCCTGGTCGGACGTCCCTGGTTGGGACGCCGACGATCAGCTCGCCGCCCTGAAAACCTTCCGCGTCAGTTGCCGGCCGATCCTGGCGGCGGGCAGAGCGCCCTCGATCGACAAGCCGCTCGGCGGCTCGTTGTGGGAGCCGTGTCATGCGGCGCGCTCGGCGCACGTCACCACCGCGGACGAGGCTCGCGCGTTCTTCGAACAGCATTTTGTGCCGCTGCAGATCTCCCGTCTCGGCGAGCCGCTCGGCTTCGTCACCGGCTATTACGAGCCAGTGATCGAAGGCTCGGCGGTCAAGACCGACGACTACACCGTGCCGGTGTATCGCCGCCCGTCGAACCTGTTCGTCCGCGGCTACAAGCAGGATGCGGCCCTGCCGAATGGCGGGCCGGTGTTTCGCAAGATCGGCCGGCGCAAGCTGGTGCCGTATTACGACCGCGGGGAAATCGAAGACGGCGCGATCGACGGCCGGGGTCTGGAGATCTGCTGGCTGAAGAGTCAGACCGATCTGTTGTTCGCGCAGATCCAGGGGTCGGCGCGGATCAAACTGCCCGACGGACGGGTGATTCGAATCAATTACGACGCCCACAATGGTTTCCCCTACACGCCGGTTGGTCGCATCCTGATCGAGCGCGGCATCATCCCGCGCGAAGAGATGTCGATGCACCGCATCCGCGATTGGATGGACGCCAATCCCGAGGGCGCCAAGGAGCTTCGGCGGGCAAACCGCTCGTACGTGTTCTTCCGCAAGGTCGAGCTGAAGGATGACGATGAAGCGATCGGCGCCCAAGGTGTGCCGCTCACCCCAGGCCGCTCGATCGCCGTCGACAAGGGGCTGCATGTTTACGGCACGCCGTTCTTTATTACGGGCGAGCTGCCGATCGATTCCCCGACCGCGAAGACAGCGTTTCGGCGGCTGATGATCGGCCAGGACACCGGCTCGGCGATCGTCGGCCCGGCGCGGGCCGACCTGTATTTCGGTGCCGGAGCCGAGGCAGGTGCGGTGGCAGGGCGGATCCGGCATCCGATCGCGTTCGCCATGCTGGTGCCGAAGAGCCTCGATCCGGTTGCGCGCGCCCGCAGTCTGCCGGTGCCCGAGCCGCGTCCGCCTGCCAAAACCAACAAACCCGCAGCGACGCCGTCGAAGTCCGGTGGTAAAGACGGAGCCACGACTGTCCCGACACCGGATAGCCGGCCAGCTGCGGCGCCGTCACGGCCGCCGGCTCAACGGCATCGCTCCCACCACTCGCGGCACCATCGCCATCTGCGCTGATCTCGATGAAACGCATCATTCCGCCGCTCGACCCGCCGATGTCGCGCCGCAAGCGCAGCCTGAGCGACGACGAGCGGGCGCTGTGGGATGGCGTGGCCCGTCAGATCAAGCCGCTGCGCGGCCGGCCGCGGCTGATCAAGGTCGAGATTGCCGATCCGAAAGCCCCCGTGCCGGCGATCAAGCCGGCGCCGGTGGCGCCGCCGCAACCGCTCAAACGTGCCGCGAAACCATCGCTCCCGACCGCCCCGCCGCCGCTCGCCACGCTGGGCCGCCGCGAACGGGCGCATCTGTCGCGTGGCCGCAAGGACATCGACGCGCGGATCGATCTGCACGGCATGACCCAGGCGCGCGCGCATCACGCGCTGCTGTATTTCCTGCAGCGCGCCAGTCATGACGGGCTCGGCTTCGTGCTGGTGATCACCGGTAAGGGCAAGAGCGGTGATACCGAACGCGGCATCCTTCGCCGCCAGGTGCCGCAGTGGCTTGCCCTCCCCGAATTCCGCGCCTACGTGGTCGGCTTCGACGAAGCCCACATCGGCCACGGCGGCGAAGGCGCGTTGTACGTGCGGGTGAGACGAGCGCGCGGTTAGTTCGCAAAGCACGGAGTGTTCATCGGCCGACGCGCCCCCGTTTCCAAACGTCATCACCCGCGCATGCGGGTGATCCAGTATCCCAGAGAGATTGTTACTTGGACGCAGACGCTCTGCAATACTGGGTCGCCCGGACAAGCCGGGCGATGACGTGGTCGGGTGGGGCGAGGACAGTTATTACTTGCAGCGCATCATACATAAAAATTCGTCATTGCCGGGCTTGACCCGGCAATCCATCATCTTTCGAAAAAGATGGATGCGCGGGTCAAGCCCGCGCATGACTTTTGTTGGCGTAGCTGCGGTCGGTGAACAAACGAAGTGCCTTATGGCCAACTACAAAATAAACCGGCTCAGATCCGTGTTCTTCGCCAGATCGCCGACGTTCTTCTGGACGTAGTCGGCGTCGATGCGGATGGTTTCGCCGCCGCGGTCGGGGGCGACGAAGGAGATCTCGTCGAGCACGCGCTCCATCACGGTCTGCAGCCGCCGCGCGCCGATGTTTTCGACGGTGGAGTTCACCGCGACCGCGACATCGGCCAGCGCGTCGATGGCGTCGTCGGAGAAGTCCAGCGTCACGCCCTCGGTCTTCATCAGCGCCACATACTGCTTGATCAGCGAGGCTTCCGGCTCGGTCAGGATCCGGCGCATGTCGTCGCGGCTCAGCGCGTTGAGTTCGACACGGATCGGCAGCCGGCCCTGCAGTTCGGGCAGCAGGTCGGAGGGCTTGGCGATGTGGAACGCGCCAGAGGCAATGAAAAGGATGTGCTCGGTCTTCACCGCGCCGTGCTTGGTCGACACCGTGGTGCCTTCGATCAGCGGCAACAGATCGCGCTGCACGCCTTCACGCGAGACTTCGCCGCCGCTGCGGCCGTCGCGCACGCAGATCTTGTCGATCTCGTCCAGGAACACGATGCCGTTGTTCTCGACCGCCGCGATGGCTTCCTGCACCAGCTGATCGGTGTCGAGCAGCTTGTCGGCTTCTTCGTTGACCAGGATCTCGTGCGGGTCCGCCACCGTCAGCCGCCGGGTCTTGGTGCGGCCGCCCATCTTGCCGAAGATATCGCCGAGCGAGATCGCCCCGATCTGGGCGCCCGGCATGCCGGGGATTTCGAGCATCGGCGAGCCGGCGCCGGCCTGGGTCTCGATCTCGATTTCCTTGTCGTTGAGTTCGCCGGCGCGCAGCTTCTTGCGGAACGAGTCCCGCGTCGCCGGACCCGAACCGGGCCCGACCAGCGCATCGAGCACGCGCTCTTCGGCGGCGACCTGGGCGCGCGCCTGCACGTCCTTGCGCTTCTTCTCGCGCACCTGCGCGATCGCGACTTCGACGAGATCGCGGATGATCTGTTCGACGTCGCGGCCGACATAGCCGACCTCGGTGAACTTGGTCGCCTCGACCTTGAGGAACGGCGCGCCGGCGAGCTTCGCAAGCCGCCGCGCGATCTCGGTTTTGCCGACGCCGGTCGGGCCGATCATCAGGATGTTTTTCGGCAGCACTTCTTCGCGCAAAGCCCCTTCGAGCTGCAGCCGACGCCAGCGGTTGCGCAGCGCGATGGCGACCGCGCGCTTGGCGTCGGCCTGGCCGACGATGAAGCGATCGAGTTCGGAGACGATTTCACGGGGGGAAAAGTCGGTCATGGGGCCTACGTAAGGTCGGTCGGACGAGGGAACAAGCGGGGTCAGATGATCGGAGGTCCCGCCTGCCATTGCCGGATGGCATCGAACGGATGAATCAGCATGATCACGTTGAGGGTCAGATTGTCGCGGATGTGCAGGCCGACCAGCACTTCGAACAGCATCGCGATTGCGACGGTCGCGGCGATCGGCAGCCGCCACGCCAGCAGGAAACCGGCAATCATCGCGAGCGTGTCGGCGACCGAATTGACGATGCTGTCGCCGTAGTAATCGAGCGAGATCGTGCCGGCGCGGTAGCGTTCGATGATGAAGCTCGAATTCTCGGTCAGCTCCCAGGCGCCCTCGATCAGCACCGCGACGATCAGCCGTGCCGTCCATGGCCAGCGCCGCAGCAGCAGCCATGTGCCGGCATAGAACAGGAAGCCGTGGATGATGTGCGAGAACGTGTACCAGTCGGTCAGGTGCTGAGAGTTCTCCGAACTCATCACCACGCCGTGCCACAGCTTGACGGTGCCGCAGGTGCAGATCGGCACCCGTCCCATCGCAAACAGCGCGGTCGCCTGAATTGCCAAGAGACCAAGGACGACGACCAGCGCCCAGCGCACCGGAAAGCCGGCGGTGGACGACACCGGTCGCTCGGCGCCCGCCCAGCTCATGCAGTCAGCGTCTCGATCGTGACATTGCCGTTGGTGTAGACGCAGATGTCGGCGGCGATGCCGAGCGACTTGCGCACGATGGTCTCGGCGTCCTGATCGGTGTCGACCAGCGCGCGCGCGGCCGCCAGCGCATAATTGCCGCCGGAGCCGATCGCCATCACGCCGGCTTCCGGTTCGAGCACGTCGCCGGTGCCGGTCAGGACCAGCGACACGTCCTTGGCGGCGACGATCATCATCGCTTCGAGCCTTCGCAGATAGCGGTCGGTACGCCAGTCCTTGGCGAGTTCGACCGCCGCGCGGGTGAGCTGGCCCGGGTACTGCTCGAGCTTGGCTTCGAGCCGTTCGAACAGCGTGAAGGCGTCGGCGGTGGCGCCGGCAAAGCCGCCGATCACATCGCCCTTGCCGAGTTTGCGGACCTTCTTGGCGTTGGCCTTGATCACGGTCTGGCCGATCGAGACCTGGCCGTCGCCGCCGATCACGACCTTGCCGCCCTTGCGCACGGTCAGAATGGTGGTGCCGTGCCAGACTGGGGGGCCGGCGTCTCCCGAAGAGCTATGAAGTGCCATGGAGTTCCTTTCGCGAGCGCTGATCTAGGCACGGCCGGGCGGCGATGCAATCGGCCGGCTGGCCAGCGACGGAGCGGCCAATCCGCTCACCATAGGACGAAGATCGGCCCCGCTCCGCACCCGGCGCAGTAGCGAAGGTGTCACCGGCCTGTTAAAAGACCGGCGTTTTTACCGGAGAGCCCGCTTCATGCGCACGGCGACGATCAAGCGCAAGACCAAGGAGACCGACATCGAGGTCACGATCGACCTCGACGGCACTGGTGTGGCCCACGCCGCCACCGGAATCGGCTTCTTCGACCATATGCTCGATCTGCTCGCCAAGCATTCGCGGATCGACATCACCGTCAAGGCGGTGGGCGACCTCCATGTCGACTTCCACCACACCACCGAGGACGTCGGCATCGCGCTCGGCCAGGCAGTCAAGCAGGCGCTCGGCAATATGGCGGGCATCAGCCGCTATGCCAGCATCTTCATGCCGATGGACGAGACCCTGACCCGGGTGGTGATCGACGTCTCGGGCCGGCCGTTTCTGGTGTTCAAGGCCGACTTCCCGCGCGACAAGATCGGCGAATTCGACACCGAGCTGGTTCGGGAGTGGTTTCAGGCCTTCGCCATCAACGCGGGCGTGACTCTCCACGTCGAAACCCTATATGGCGAGAACAGCCACCACATTGCTGAATCCTGCTTCAAGGGATTGGCCCGCGCGCTGCGTGCGGCGGTCGCGATCGATCCCAAGACGGCTGGCGAAGTGCCTTCGACCAAGGGGCAGCTCGGCGGCTAAGCGTTGTCGAGCGGCGGAGACGAGTCCATGCCGGTGTTTACTGTTCACGCCCCGCGGGCGGACGATGACGAGCTGCAGCGCGCCGAACCCGAGCAGTTTCGCTTCATCCGCGACGGGTTCTATGTCTGGGCGTTCGTGTTCGGCCCGTTCTGGCTGGTCTACCGCCGGCTGTGGCTGGCAACGATCGGCTATTTGGTGGTGATCGGCGCCTCCGCGGTGGCGCTGACGGCGCTGCATGCCGGAGGCGGTACTCGGTTCTTAGTCGCGTTGCTGCTGGCATGCCTGCTCGGGCTCGAAGCCGGCAGCCTGTGGCGCTGGACCCTGGCGCGGCGCGGCTGGCAGTCGGTCGGCGTTGCGGTCGGCGAGGACCGCGAGATCGCCGAGCGGCGGTTCTTCGATCGCTGGGTCGCCGGGCAGCCGCAGCCGATCGCCTTCACCCTGCCGATCGATCGCGGCGCACCGCCGCCGGCGCGCAGCATTCCGCTGCCGGCGTCGTCGATCCATGGCGACATCTTCGGCTCGTTCCCGAATCCTGGAGGTTCGCGATGAGCGTTGCGATCATCGATTACGGCTCCGGCAATCTGCACTCGGCCGCGAAAGCGTTCGAGCGTGCGGCGCGCAGCATGGAGAATCCCGAACCGATCCTGGTGACCCGTGATCCGGACCAGGTGTTTCGGGCCGACCGCGTCGTCCTGCCCGGCGTCGGCGCCTTCGCCGACTGCCGCAAGGGACTGGATTCGATCGACGGCATGGTCCAGGCCCTGACCGAGACCGTCCGCGACAAGGCGCGGCCGTTCTTCGGCATCTGCGTCGGCATGCAGCTGATGGCGACCCGCGGCAAGGAGCACGTCACCACCGACGGGCTGAACTGGATCGCCGGTGACGTCGTCAAGATCGCGCCCAACCGCGAGGATCTGAAGATCCCGCATATGGGCTGGAATACCCTCGATCAGGTCCGCGAGCATCCGGTGCTGGACCGGCTGCCGCTCGGTTCGAAGGGCCTGCACGCTTACTTCGTGCACTCCTTCCACCTCGCCGCCGAACACGAGGGCGATGTGCTGGCGCGCGCCGATTACGGCGGGCCGGTCACCGCCGTCGTCGGCAAGGACACCGCGATCGGGACTCAGTTTCACCCCGAGAAGAGTCAGCGCTTCGGCCTGGCGCTGATCTCGAACTTTTTGAAGTGGAAGCCGTGAGCATGATCCCGCGGCCTCAGCTCCGGAG
>NZ_QTKI01000159.1:0-10274 GCF_010820945.1 Rhodopseudomonas sp. BR0C11 | reverse complement strand
CCACGAAGTCAACGAAGTGTTCTTCGATGACGTCGAAGTGCCGCTGGAGAACCTGGTCGGCCAGGAGAACAAGGGCTGGGACTACGCCAAGTTCCTGCTCGGCAACGAGCGCACCGGCATCGCCCGGGTCGGCATGTCGAAGGAACGCATCCGCCGCATCAAGCAGCTCGCCGCGCAGGTCGAGTCCGGCGGCAAGCCGGTGATCGAGGATCCCAAGTTCCGCGACAAGCTGGCCGCGGTCGAGATCGAGCTGAAGGCGCTCGAACTCACCCAGCTCCGCGTCGTCGCCGATGAAGGCAAGCACGGCAAGGGCAAGCCGAACCCGGCGTCGTCGGTGCTGAAGATCAAGGGCTCCGAGATCCAGCAGGCGACCACCGAGCTGTTGATGGAAGTCATCGGCCCGTTCGCTGCGCCGTACGACGTCCATGGCGACGACGATTCGAACGAAACGATGGATTGGACCGCCCAGATCGCCCCCGGTTACTTCAACAACCGCAAGGTCTCGATCTACGGCGGCTCCAACGAGATCCAGCGCAACATCATCTGCAAGGCGGTGCTCGGGCTGTAAGGCGCGACGTCCTCTCCGTCATTGCGAGCGAAGCGAAGCAATCCAGAGCCACGCGCTCGAAGCTGGATTGCTTCGTCGCTTCGCTCCTCGCAATGACGCCCGGTCGATTTTGCTATTCAAGGAAGCATCACGATGGATTTTGATTTGTCGGAGGAGCAGCGCCTCCTCAAGGAAAGCGTCGAAGGCCTGCTGAAGGGCTCTTACGATTTCGACAGCCGCAAGAAGTACGCCAAGGAGAAGGGCGGCTGGAGCCGCGCGGTGTGGGGCAAGTTCGCCGAGCAGGGCCTGCTCGGCCTGCCGTTCGCCGAGGAAGACGGCGGCTTCGGCGCCGGCGCGGTCGAGACCATGATCGTCATGGAAGCGCTCGGCCACGCGCTGGTGCTCGAACCCTATCTGCCGACCGTGGTGATCGGCGGCGGCTTCCTGCGCCGCGCCGGTTCGGCCGCCCAGAAGGCGGCGCATTTGCCCGGCATCATCGACGGCTCCAAGACCTTCGCGTTCGCTCAGCTCGAAAAGAACTCGCGCTGGGATCTCGGCGACGTCTCCACCACCGCCAAGAAGAACGGCGACGGCTGGGTGATCGACGGCGAGAAGTTCGTGGTGCTGAACGGCGAAGCCGCCGACACCCTGATCGTCACCGCCCGCACCAAGGGTGGCCAGCGTGATCGCGCCGGCGTCGGCGTGTTCCTGGTACCGGCCGATGCCAAGGGCATCACCCGCAAGGGCTATCCGACCCAGGACGGGCTGCATGCCGCGGACATCACCTTCACCGGCGTCCAGGTCGGCGCCGATGCGGCGATCGGCGATCCGGAGAACGCGCTCGAGCTGATCGAGGCGGTGGTCGACGATGCCCGCACTGCGCTGTGCGCCGAAGCGGTCGGTCTGATGGATGAATCGCTCACCACCACGGTCGAGTACATCAAGACCCGCAAGCAGTTCGGCGTGCCGATCGGCTCTTTCCAGGTGCTGCAGCATCGCGCCGCCGACATGTTCGTCGCCACCGAACAGGCCCGCTCGATGGCGATGTTCGCCACCATGGCGGCCGAGTTCGATGACGCCAAGGAACGTGCCGGCGCGATCGCGGCCGCGAAGGTGCAGATCGGCAAGTCCGGCAAGTTCGTCGGCCAGCAGTCGATCCAGCTCCACGGCGGCATCGGCATGACCATGGAAGCCAAGATCGGCCACTACTTCAAGCGGCTGACCATGATCGAGCAGACCTTCGGTGACACCGATCACCACCTCGCCCGCGTCAGCGCTGGCGGCGGGCTGATCTGATCTCTCCACGAGTCATTCCGGGGCGCTCACGACTGAGCGAACCCGGAAACTCGGCTGCACCAACAACCTCGGGATTCCGGGTTCGCGAGCTTCCGCTCGCGCCCCGGAATGACGACAGCATCCTCGTCATTGCCGGGCTCGACCCGGCAATCCATCCCAAGACGATGGATGCGCGGGTCAAGTTCGCGCATGACGTGGTCACGCGGGGGCGCCGCGTTCCGCCATAAGTAACAATCAACAAATAGACCCAGGGAGCCTCGCCATGACGGCCAATCCGTTCGATCTCACCGGCAAGGTCGCCGTCGTCACCGGTTCGTCGCGCGGCATCGGACGGGCGTCGGCGGAGCTGCTGGCCAAGCTCGGCGCCAAGGTGGTGATCTCGAGCCGCAAGGCCGACGCCTGCGAGGAAGTCGCCGAAGGCATCCGCAAGGAGGGCGGCGACGCGCACGTCATCGCCTGCAACATCTCGCGCAAGGCCGAGGTCGAGGGCCTGATCGACGGCGCCACCGCCAAATACGGCAAGGTCGACATCCTGGTCTGCAACGCCGCGGTCAACCCGTATTACGGCCCGCTGCTCGATATCGCCGACGAGGCGTTCGACAAGATCATGGCCTCGAACGTCAAGAGCAATATCTGGCTGTGCGCCCGCGCGATTCCGCAGATGGCCGAGCGCGGCAACGGCTCGGTGGTGATCATCTCGTCGATCGGCGGCTTGCGCGGCTCCACCGTGATCGGCGCCTACGGCATTTCGAAAGCCGCCGACTTCGCGTTGTGCCGGAGTCTGGCCGGTGAATGGGGCCCGAAGGGCGTCCGCGTCAACGCCATCGCGCCGGGGCTGGTCAAGACAGACTTCGCCCGCGCGCTGTGGGAAGACGAAGCCAATCTGAAGCGCCGCACCGCCGGCACCCCGCTGCGCCGGATCGGCGAGCCGCACGAAATCGCCGGCGCCGTCGCGTATCTGGGCTCAGACGCCTCGACCTTCATGACCGGCCAGACCATCGTGATCGACGGCGGCGTAACGACCGCGTCGGTGTAGGCCTCTCCATCGTCATTCCCGGGCGCTCACGAAGTGAGCGAACCCGGATTCTCTTTTCCTTGGAAATAACCTCCGGATTCCGGGTTCGCGCGCAAGGCGCGCGCCCCGGAATGACGGACGATAGCGGGACGCCTAATACACGTCCTGCTGATAGCGTCCCTGCTTCTTGAGTTCTGACACGAACGCCGTTGCCTCCGCCGCTGAACGGGCGCCGTGCTGGGCGACGATGTCGACCAGTGCGCGTTCGACATCCTTGGCCATGCGCTTGGCGTCGCCGCAGACGTAGAGGCTGGCGCCTTCGGTCAGCCAGCTCCACAGGTCGCGGCCGACTTCGCGCATCCGGTCCTGGACATAGATCTTCTCGCCGCTGTCGCGCGACCATGCCAGCGTCAGCCGCGTCAGCAGGCCGGCGTTTTTCATCGCCTTCAATTCGTCCTCGTAGAAGAAGTCCGAGGCCGAGCGCTGATGGCCGAAGAACAGCCAGTTCTTGCCCGGCGCCTGGATCGCCTGGCGCTCGTGCAGGAAGGCGCGGAACGGCGCGACGCCGGTGCCGGGGCCGATCATGATGATCGGCTGACTGGAATCGGGCGGCAGCGCGAAATTATGCGCCTTCTGCACATAGGCGCGCAGCGTGTCGCCGGGCTGCACCCGCTCGGCGAGGCCGGTGGAGCAGACCCCGAGCCGCTGCCGCTTGCCGATCTGGTAGCGCACGCAATCGACCGTCAGCGACAGCCGGCCGGGCGTGGTCTTCGGCGACGACGAGATCGAGTACAGCCGCGGCTGCAGCGGATCGAGCGCTTCGATGAAGGCTTCCGGATCGGGACGGAGTCCGGGGAATTTCTCCAACGCAGCGAGCACGTCGAGCGTTGCGGCGTCGCCGTCGGGATCCTCGCCGCTGGCGAGCGCGCGGGCCTTCTTCCGCTTGTCGCCGCCGGTGATGTAGCTGATCAGCTGGAACAGCATGTCGGGCGCGGGCGACAGCGACACGCTGTCGAGCAGCGTCTGCCGCAACGTCGATTGCGAAATCGGAAACTCCCCTGGCGCGCCGAGGGCGCGTAGCACCGCGTCGACCAGCGCCGGATCATTGGTCGGAAACAGCCCGAAGGAATCGCCGGCCTCGTAGTTCAGGCAATCCTCCAGCTCGAACTCGACGTGCCAGGTCTCCTTCTCCGAGCCCGGCTTGTTGAGCCGCCGCCGCGACAGCACTTTGGCGGTTGCCGGATTGTCGCGCGAGGTACCGCGCGGCGGCAGCGCCGCGACCGGGGCTGCATCGGCGGCGAGCGAGGGCGCGCTGTCCAGCGTCGGCGCGGTGCCGATCTGTTCGGCCAGCGTCTTCACCATCCGTGCGGTATCCTTGCCGCCGGGGGCGCACAGGTTCAGCCGCGTCTCGTTGCCGTCGAAGATTGCGCCGGAGTAGTTGCGGCAGTCGTAGCCGCATTGGCCGCAATCCTGCTGCGCCATCGCGGCCATCAGCTTCCAGCGCAGCGGCTTGCCCTCCGCAAGCTGCATCCGTTCGCCAATCGGCAGGCTCTGGTCGTGCCACGGCGCGCCGCCGTCGTCGTCTTCGGCCGCTGGCGCCGGGCCGCCGGCGAGCAATGCTGCGGCTTGATCGGGCGACAGCGCGGTGACGCCTTGCCCATCGAGCGACACCAGGCCGGCGAAGAAGCCGTTGAGCCAGGCGCGTTGCTCCTCGGAGAACGGCGCGGTCTCCGGCACCAGGAGTGGGATCGGCGGCGGCAGGGTCTGGCTCATGCCACGGTCTCCGGTGATGGCTCATAGGCGAACAGTTGCTGCAGCGCCGCCGCATCGTGGCGGCGGACGAAGGCGAGGAAGGTCTCAGATGGCGACTTGCGGCGCGCGAGATACGTCTGCAGCATCCGCTGGATCACGCGTGGGGCATCGTCCTGCTTGACGTCGCGCAGCACCTCGATGCCAATCGCCGCGTCCGGGCCAAAGCCGCCGCCGACATGGATGTGAAAGCCTTCGACGCTGTCCTCATCCGAGATCGCCACCTTGGCGCCGATCAGGCCGATGTCGCTGATGAAGTGCTGCGCGCAGGAGTTATGGCAGCCGGTGAGATGGATGTTGATCGGCGTGTCGAGCGGCACGCGGGGCTCGCAATATTGCGCGATCGCTTCCGCGGTTTCCTTGGTATGCGCGGCGGCGAAGCGGCAGCCGCTGGCGCCGGTGCAGGCGATCAGTCCGGCGCGCAGCGGCGAGGCGGTGATCGCCAGTCCCAGTGCCTCGATCGCCGCGGTGGCCTCAGTCACGCGCGCATCCGCCACGCCGGAGATCAAGAGGTTCTGCCACACTGTCAGCCGCAGATCGCCGTCGCCGAAGCTGCGCGCGATCGCGGCGAGGCCGCGCATCTGTGCGGACGTGAGATGGCCGGTAGCGAGCCGGACGCCGATCCAGTTCAGTCCTTCCTGCTGTTGCGGGTGCACGCCGAGATGCGCCGCGCGATCTTGCGCCGGGCGCGGCAACGCAGCTTCGGCCGACACGCGGATCAACTTGCGGCCGAGCTTCTCCTCGACAAGCTCCAAGTACTTGTCGAAGCCGAACGCATCGAGCACGTATTTCAGCCGCGCCTTGTTGCGGTCAGTGCGGTCGCCGTGCTCGATGAACACCCGCACGATCGCATCCGCGACCTCGGTCGCTTCGTCGGGCGCCACGATCACGCCGGTGTCGCGGGCGAAGTCCTTGTGGCCGGTGATGCCGCCGAGCGCGAGGCGAAACCACACGCCGGGTGCGACGCCGTGACCGTCCGCGATCTGCACCGCCTGGAATGCGATGTCGTTGGTGTCCTCCAGCGTCGGGATCAGTCCGCCGCCGTCGAACGCGACGTTGAACTTGCGCGGCAGCCCGAACAGCGCGCGTTCGTTGAGGATGTGGAAGTGCCAGTCGCGGGCGTAGGGCCGCGTATCGATCAGCTCCTGAGGATCGATGCCGGCGGTCGCCGAGCCGGTGACGTTGCGGATGTTGTCGGCGCCGGAGCCGCGCGCCCACAGCCCGAGGCTTTCGATGCCCTGCAGGAGCAGTACGGCGTTTTTCGGCGCGATCTCGCGCATCTGCAAATTGGCACGCGTCGTGACATGCGCGTAGCCGCCGGCGAGGGTGTCGGCGAGGCCGGCAAGGCCGGCCATCTGCCACGACGTCAGGATGCCGTTGGGAATACGCAGGCGGCACATATACGAGGTCTGCGCCGGGGCGACGTAGAACAGTCCGTAGTAGCGCCAGCGGAAATTGTCCGCCGGCTTCGGCGCGGCGTTGTCCTTCGCCTGCTGCTTCAGCCGGGCATAGGCATCGAATGGATGCTGTTCGCGCTTCCACTTCTCCGCATCGTTGAGCTTCTTGCCCGACGCGGTGACGCGGTCCTGCGCCTGGAGGTGGATCGCGTCGGGTCCGCTCGGCTGCGCGGCACCGCCGGCCGGCAGGCTGCCGCGTGCGGCGCGCGCTGCGGTGACGCCGGTGGCGAAGCCTTCGAGATAGCGCTTCTGATCGATTGAGAATTCGCTGCCCATCGCCGCCTCACGCCGCTTGCACGGGGAGGGGCAGGGCGCGGATCAGCTCGGCGTGGTGTCGCCGCAAGCCGCCGCCAACATCGTCTCGGACAGCAGCGCGTAGGCGTCGCGCCAGGCCGCCGCCAGCTCCGGGGTCCAGTCGGCACCGAGCTCGCGCTCCAGCGTCCATAGCAGCGCTGCGCCGAACGGCGTGTAGTGCGCGGCGCTGACGCCGTAGGCGATGTGCAGCCGCGCCAGCCGCCCCGTGGCGGGCAGGATGGTGTCGAGCGCGGTCAGCCCGGTCACCACCACGTTCAGCGTGCTCATCAGCTTCTTGCCCTGCCGGCGCATGTCGCCGTGAAACAGTGCCCGCAGCTCCGGCGCGGTCGCGAACAGCCGCTCGTAGAACAGTGTCGCGGTCTCGTCCGAGATCGGCGTCAGCCGCGCGAAGCTCTGTTGCACCAATGCGATCGCCTGCGGCGTCATCACGATCCTTGCTTGCGATGTGGTTTCGCCGACATCCGTACACGAAGCGCTGCATCGACCAATCCCCTTTGCACGGGGCGCCTCGAACCGACGAAAAAAAGCCGCTGCCTGGTTGCTCGCGGAGCGAGGCCAGGACAGCGGCGTTGCTGTCGGAGTTTCGATGACGCCAGGACGCCCCACCGGCATCCCGCAAAGATAGTTGAGCGAATTTCGTGCCAATCGCTGGCAGAAGAGGGATTTGGTCGGATTGTCGGCGCTTAGCGGCTCTCGCAGGGAATGCCAGAGCCTGCTCGAAGCCGCCCTCCGCCGCTGCCCGGCTGAGCAGCGTGGCGATGAAATGTGCAGCGCAGCGGGAGTTACCGTTCCCGCGCGTCGTCATTCCAGGGCGCTCGCGGCAGCGAGCGAGCCCGGAATCCAGAGATTGTCAGGTACCGGTGAGATTCCGGGTCCGCGCTGGCGCGCGCCCCGGAATGACCAAACTGATCCCTTGTCAGCGTTTGATCCGCAGCTTCTGCAGATAGCCGGCGATGTCGTCGGGATCGAACGGCGCGCCGGTGCACTCGCCGATGCCGTCGGCGGGCACGCTCGGCAAAGCCGGAGCCGTGCCGACCGCTGCGTCATACAGGTCCGGCCGGAACACCGCCTTGGCGGCGGCGAGCAGATCGGCCGACAGCGGCGCCTGTCCCCAGCGCACCATCTGGGCGTAATTCCACGCGCCCTGCACCGGATCGGGCCGCGCCGCGGCCTCGCGCCCGACCAGCAGATAGCGGTCGCTGGTGCGCAGCGTGCCGTCGGCCGCGACCTTCAGTCGGCCGTCGAGCGTGCGCCGGATCAGCTCCGGCGTCACCTCGATTCGGCCCGGCGCGGCGAGCAGGGCGCAAACCTCGTCGCGGTTGGCGACGTCTTCGATGTAGTCGGCGGCGCGGACGTGCGCGCGGATCAGCGCTTGCAGCACCTCGGGGTGCTGCGCGGCCCAGTTCGCCCGCACCGTCAGCATCTTCTCGGCCGCGCGCTGAAACAGCTCGCTGGTGAAATGCAGGATGGTGCCGATGCCGAGATCGATCGCCACCGAATTCCACGGCGCGCCGACGCAGAAGCCGTCGAGATGCTTGCTGGCGAGACTCTCCACCATGAACGGCGGCGGCAGCACCACCAGCCGCACATCCTCGTCCGGATCGACGCCGCCGGCGCCCATCCAGAACCGCAAATCGTAATTGTGGCTGGAGAACGGGAAGGTCATCCCAAAGGTCAGCGGCTCCTGGCCCTTGGCGCGGCGCTCGGCGACAACGCGGGCCAGCGCACGTGCCGATACGACCGGATCGGCGACGTCGCCGTCGGCCATCGCGACGATTGCGGCGTGCAGGTCCGGCGACACCGTGATGGCGTTGCCGTTGACGCCCAGTCCGAAGCCGGAAATCACCGGTACCTTGACGTGGCCGATGCCGAGGCTGGAAGCGACCGCCAGCGGCGCCAGCAGATGCGCGGCATCGAACAGGCCGATGTTGAATTTATCGCGGACGTTGGCCCAGGAGATCTCGCGCACCAGCTCGACGTCGAGCCCTTCGGCGGCGCAGAAGCCCTTGTCGGCGGCGACGATCAGCGCGGCGGCGTCGACCAGCGGGATGAATCCGATGCGCAGCCGCTCGCTCATTTCAGGCGCTCCAGCTTTCCACTCGTCATGCCCGGCCTTGTGCCGGGCATCCACGCCTTGCTGACGGCAACGCGAGAAAGGCGTGGATGGCCGGGACGAGCCCGGCCATGACGCGCGGAGAGGATGGTGTTGATGGCGCGACGCATCATTTCAGCATCTCCGAAGCCGTGATCACCGACTGGGCGATCTCGGCGATCTTCTTCTTCTCGTTCATCGCGGTGGTTCGCAGCAGCACGTAGGCCTGCTCCTCGGTCAGGCCCTTGGCCTTCATCAGGATGCCCTTGGCGCGGTCGATCACCTTGCGGTCTTCGAGCGCCGAGCGGGCGTTGCTCAGCTCGGTCTCGAGCTTGGCGAAGGCATTGAAGCGCGAGATGCACAGATCGAGGATGTGCTTCATCCGCTCCTTCTTCAGCCCGTCGACGATGTAGGCGGACACGCCGGCATCGACCGAGGCCTGGATCGAGGCGGTGTCGCTCTGGTCGACGAACATCGCGATCGGCCGCTTCACGATACGGCTGACCTGGAACATCTGCTCCAGCATGTCGCGGCTGGGGTTCTCGAGGTCGATCAGGATCACGTCCGGATCGATCTGGTAGATCCGCGCCAACAGATTGGTGGTGCCTTCGAGATGGGTGATTTCTGTCATCCCGGCCTCGCGCAGGCCCTCGGTAAGAATCGCGGCGCGCACCGGGTTCTCATCGACGATGACGATGTTGAGCGAATGGTCCATCAGTCGAGGCGGTACCTATGGAGGGTTGATGGCAGCACAAACCACATCCCGGCCGGCAATTGAAGCAGATTGATTGTGCACCGCCGGCGCTCCCAGGTTCAAACCCGGCAGCGATCGCGGGCTGGTTTTTCAGCCGATATTGACGGCGAAACCGCGATCGGGTGGGGTGGGCAAAACCGTTCCGTCATCATCTCCGGGAAGAACGCTGATGCCTTTCGTCATGGCCATCGATCAGGGCACCACCTCGTCGCGGGCGATTCTGTTCCGCTCCGACATTTCGATCGCGGCCTCCGCCCAGCAGGAATTCCCGCAGCATTTCCCGGCGTCCGGCTGGGTCGAGCACGAGCCCGAGGATATCTGGGCGACGACCATCGCCACCTGCCGCGCCGCGATGGAC
Organism: Rhodopseudomonas sp. BR0C11; assembly: GCF_010820945.1. NCBI lineage: Bacteria > Pseudomonadati > Pseudomonadota > Alphaproteobacteria > Hyphomicrobiales > Nitrobacteraceae > Rhodopseudomonas > Rhodopseudomonas sp. BR0C11. Next base: position 631 of record NZ_QTKI01000159.1, on the reverse strand, counting down.
AAGGCCGGCGCCGCCGCCGCCGACATCGCCGCGATCGGCATCACCAACCAGCGCGAAACCGTGGTGGTGTGGGACGCCGTCTCCGGCCAGGCGATTCACCGCGCCATCGTCTGGCAGGACCGCCGCACCGCGGAGTTCTGCACCCGGCTGAAGGCCGAGGGGCTGGAGCCGATGGTCACCGCCAAGACCGGGCTGATCATCGATCCGTATTTCTCCGGCACCAAGGTCGCCTGGCTGCTCGATAACGTGCCCGGCGCGCGGGCTCGCGCCGAACGCGGCGAGCTGAAGTTCGGCACCGTCGACTGCTATCTGCTGTGGCGGCTGACCGGTGGCAAGGTGCACGCCACCGACGCCACCAATGCGTCGCGCACGCTGCTTTTCAATATTCATGACGGCGCCTGGGACGACGAACTGCTCAAGCTGCTCGGCGTGCCGCGCTCGATGCTGCCGGAGGTGAAGGATTCCTCGGCGCATTTCGGCGACAGCGTGCCGGAGCTGTTCGGCGGTTCGATCACCATCCGCGGCATCGCCGGCGACCAGCAGGCGGCGACCATCGGCCAGGCTTGCTTCACCCCGGGCATGATCAAGTCGACCTACGGCACCGGCTGCTTCGCGCTGCTCAACACCGGTG
>NZ_QTKI01000158.1:0-10286 GCF_010820945.1 Rhodopseudomonas sp. BR0C11 | reverse complement strand
TGGAGTGACGTCGTACAGCGCCCGCGGTTCGGCCTCGTCCGGCGTCGGCAGTTTGCCGGCCTTGTGCAGCGAATAGAACGGCGTGTCGGGCTCGATGGTCAGTTGATACAGCGACAGATGCTCGGCGGCCTCGCCGATCGCGTAGCGCAGTTCGGCCTCCCACATCGCCGCGGTCTGTCCGGGTCGCGCATAGATCAGGTCGAACGAATAGCGGTCGAACGCCGATTTGGCGATCGCCACCGCATTCAGGGCTTCTTCGGCCGAATGCAAGCGGCCGAGCGCCTTCAGCGAGGCATCGTCGAGCGCCTGCACGCCGAGTGACACGCGGTTGACGCCGGCGGCGCGATAGCCGCGAAACCGCGTCGCCTCGACGCTGGTCGGATTGGCTTCGAGCGTCACTTCGGCGTCGGGCGCGACCTGCCAGTGCCGGGCGATCGCGTCCAGGATCGCCGCCACTGTCGATGGCTGCATCAGGGACGGCGTGCCGCCACCGAGAAAGATCGAACTCACCTGGCGCGGCCCGATCCGCTCGGCGGTGGTGGCGATCTCACGCGCAAACGCGCGGGCGAACCGCTCCTCGTCGATCGCGGCGTGGCGGACGTGGCTGTTGAAGTCGCAATACGGGCACTTCGACAGGCAGAACGGCCAGTGCACGTAGACGCCGAAAGCTGGGTCGGAGCTAGCCCGCAAGGCAGATCTCCGCCAGTTTGACGAATGCCTTGGCGCGGTGCGACAGGCCGAGGCCGAGCGGCGGCAGGCCGTGCTTTTCGATGCTGGTCATCTCGCCGAAGGTGCGGCTGTGACCCTCGGGCAGGAACACCGGGTCGTAGCCGAAGCCGGCGGTGCCGCGCGGCGGCCACACCAAAGTGCCGTCGGCGCGGGCTTCGACCTCTTCAATGTGCCCGTCCGGCCAAGCGACGCACAGCGCCGAGACGAAATGCGCGGTGCGCCGCTCCGGCGCGATGGCGCCGCGTTCCTGCAGCAGCCGCTCGATCCGCGCCATGGCAGCGCCGAAGTCCTTCGTCTCGCCGGCCCAGCGTGCGGAATATATTCCCGGGGCGCCGTCGAGCGCGTCCACCGCAAGGCCGGAATCGTCAGCAAACGCCGGCAGTTGCGCGGCCTTGGCGGCGGCTTCGGCCTTGATCCGGGCATTGGCCTGGAAGCTGTCGCCGGTCTCGTCCGGCTCGGCGAGGCCGAGCTCGCCGGCGGAGATCGCTTCGATGCCGTAAGGCGCCAAGAGCTCGCGCATCTCGGCCAGCTTGCCGGGATTGTGGGTGGCGATCACGAGCTTGCCTGTGATTCGACGATGCATGGCGATGTCAGCCTAGCTCAGCTCGCGTTGCAAAGAAGTGGCAGGAATGACTCACCCAACCGCCATTTTCTGCAGGTCCACCAGCCGGGCGACGCCCTTTTGCGCCAGCGCCATCAGCTGCAGGAACTCGTCCTGCGAGAACGGGGTGCGTTCCGCGGTGCCCTGCACCTCGACCAGCCGGCCGTCGCCGGTCATTACGAAGTTGGCGTCGGTCTCGGCCTCGGAATCCTCGGCGTAGTCGAGGTCCAGCACTGGCGTGCCGTTGTAGATGCCGCAGGAGATCGCCGCGACGTTATCGCGGAGCACCTGGCCCTTGATCATGTTGCGGGCCTTCATCCAGTTCAGGCAGTCCGCAAGCGCGACCCAGGCGCCGGTAATCGAAGCGGTGCGGGTGCCGCCGTCGGCCTGCAGCACGTCGCAGTCGACGGTGATCTGGCGCTCGCCGAGCGCCTCGAGATCGACGATGGTGCGCAGCGAGCGGCCGATCAGGCGCTGAATCTCCACGGTCCGGCCGTTCTGCTTGCCGGCGGACGCTTCGCGGCGGGTGCGCTCCAGGGTGGCCCGCGGCAGCATGCCGTATTCGGCCGTCACCCAGCCGCGGCCCTGGCCCTTCAGCCACGGCGGCAGCCGCTCTTCCAGGGTGGCGGTCACCAGCACGTGGGTGTCGCCGAACTTCACCAAGCAGGAGCCCTCGGCATATTTGACGACGCCGCGTTCCAGCGACACGGCGCGCAATTCGTCGGGCGCACGGCGGCTCGGCCGCATGGGGGACCTCCATCTATGGCAGGGGGAAGAACAATGTTGCGGTGCTTTTAGGGGGCCGCAGCCGCAGCGGCAAGGGTTGCGGCCAAAGCCATGCGCTCCCCGCTTGTAACCGGGCCGAAGCGACGACAAATTAAGGGGATTACGGAGGACAATTTGGCTCAGCACGACCCGATCGGCCTGATCGCGCCCAATGCCGGCCTTGCCCAGCTCAACGAGCGCTCGCGGGAGATTTTTCGTCAGATCGTCGAAAGCTATCTCGCGACCGGTGAGCCGGTGGGCTCCCGCAACATTTCCCGTCTGATTTCCGTCCCGCTGTCGCCGGCTTCGGTGCGCAACGTGATGGCCGATCTCGAACAGCTCGGCCTGATCTACGCCCCGCACACCTCGGCCGGCCGGCTGCCGACCGAACTCGGCCTGCGGTTCTTCGTCGACGCCCTGATGCAGGTCGGCGACCTGACCGAGCCGGAGCGGCAGTCGATCCAGGCGCAGCTTTCGTCGGTGGGACGCGCCCACACGGTCGAAGCCGCGCTCGGCGAGGCGTTGACGCGGCTGTCGGGCCTGACGCGCGCCGCCGCGGTTGTGCTGACCGCCAAGGCCAACGTTCGGCTCAAGCACATCGAATTCGTCCGGCTGGAGCCCGAGCGGGCGCTGGTGATCCTGGTGGCCGAAGACGGCCAGGTCGAGAACCGGGTGCTGACGTTGCCGCCCGGGGTGCCATCGTCGGCGCTGATCGAGGCAGCCAATTATCTCAACGCGCGGATTCGCGGTCGGACGCTGGCCGAAGCCCGGCTCGAGCTCGAATCGCTGATGGTTCAGAACAAGGCCGAGCTCGATCAGCTCACCCAGAAGGTCATCGCGGCGGGCATCGCCAGCTGGTCCGGCGGTGACGGCGAAGACCGGCAGCTGATCGTGCGCGGCCACGCCAATCTGCTCGAAGACCTGCACGCGCTCGATGATCTGGAGCGGGTGCGGCTGTTGTTCGATGACCTCGAGACCAAGCGCGGGGTGATCGATCTGCTCGGCCGCGCCGAAAGCGCCGACGGCGTACGGATCTTCATCGGCTCGGAAAACAAGCTGTTCTCGCTGTCGGGCTCGTCCACCATCATCGCGCCGTACAGCGACGGCGCCGGCCACATCGTCGGGGTGCTCGGCGTGATCGGCCCGACACGGCTGAACTATGCGCGGGTGATCCCGATGGTCGATTACACCGCGCGGATCGTCAGCCGGATGCTCGGCGGCTGATTTTCCGAAACTTGATTTTCGCGCCGCAAACCACGATATCCCGGCCAGCTCTCCCGTAACGATCCAGAGATTTTTCAAGAAGGTAGCGTGATGACCGAGACTGATGGACAGAAGGACAACAACCAGGACACGGCGCAGGCCGCCGCCGATCCGGTCGTTTCCAAGCCGTACATCATGCCGGACGACCCGGAAGAAGGATCGAACGAGGCACTGGTGCGCGAGGCTGCGGACGCGCGCGACAAGATGCTGCGGACGCTCGCCGAAATGGAGAATCTGCGGAAGCGGACCCAGAAGGAAGTCGCCGACGCGCGCACCTATGGGGTGACCTCGTTCGCACGCGACGTGCTCGATATCGCCGACAATCTGCAGCGCGCGCTCGACGCGGTGCCGGCCGACGCCCGCGCCAATGCCGAGCCGGGCCTCAAGGCGCTGATCGAGGGCGTCGAGCTGACCGAGCGCTCGCTGCTCAACGCGCTGGAAAAGAACGGCGTCAAGAAGTTCGACCCGAAGGGTCAGAAGTTCGATCCGAACTTCCAGCAGGCGATGTACGAAGTGCCGGATCCGTCGGTGCCGGCCGGCACCGTGGTGCAGGTGGTTCAGGCCGGCTTCACGATCGGTGACCGTGTGCTGCGTCCGGCGCTGGTCGGCGTCGCCAAGGGCGGCGCCAAGGCGGCGCCGAGCGACGGCGGCAGCGAGACCGGCAGCGTCAACTGAGGCGAGTTGCGGCTTCGGCGCGAGCCGGAGCCGCGCCGCTGATCAGCCTCAGAAAATGTTTTGAGAAATAGAACGACGCGCCCCCTGCGCGTCGTTTTTCATTTGATCAGCGCGGCTGCAAACCGTCGCGGACTTTGCGGAAGCGCGGAAACGCAGTTTCCCATTGTTCTTTCGGCGACGAGCCGATCACCCGCATCGCCACATTGGCGCTGCCGAAGCGCAGCCACTGCACCACGGTCACCGGCGTATTGTCCTTGCCGCTGACGCCGGTGACCCGGGTCTCGAATCCGGGCGCGCCATCGATCCGGATCGGCTCGGACATCGTGATCTTGCTCTCGCGCACGCCGGGGATGGCTTCGGCCGCCTGCTGGGCGAAGCGGGCGCGGTCGTCGGTCTTCTCCGGCACCGAACCGATCAGGCCCAGCACCATGAACGGGCCGGTCTCGACCGCCTCTTCGTTGCCATCGGTCAGGAGCAGTGCAGCGCCGGGGGCCAGCGTCCGCACCGTCTTGAAGTCGCCGAGCTCGCGGATCTTGAACGGCATCTGCGCGACCTGCTCGTCGATCGGCACCTGCTGCCGCACCGACACCGACGACAGCATCTTCTTGACGGCCTCGTCCGAGTAGGTCTTCGCCTCGGTCGCCGGCACCTGGACGGCGACGTAGCCGGAAAACAGCTTGCTGCCGGGCACGATCAGCGAGTAGCGGCGGACCTTGTCGGGCCCCACCACCGCGTCTTCGGCGGTGAAATAGCCGTTGCCGGCGGCGGTCTCGATCTTCTCCGGCTTGACGTTGCCGAGCGAGCCTTCGGGCGCGGCTTTGAAGGCCGCGTCGATCTGATCGAACGCCGGTCCCGGCAGCTCCGACACCAGCACCTTGACGCCTTGGTCCGCAGACTCAAAGCCCAGGAAGGCCGTGGACTGGTTCAGCCCCGGCATCGGCACGATGCCGACCCGGATGCCGCGTGGGTAAACCGCATCGGCGGCGACCGCGTTGGTCGCGGCGGCCGACAGCAGGGCAATCGCAAACAAGCGCGCTATCTGTCTCATGGCGAGTTGTCCTGGGGCTGCATTGAGGCCGTTGTTTGGTCGGGTTCGACCGGGTTTGGTGCCGCAAATCGGACGGCCGGCGACCGCGATGATGCGCTGCGCGCGCCGGCCCGGCAAGCCGCGCCGCAGCGCGCTATGCAGGCGGTTCGTAACGATTCGTAAAGCCCATGTTTTCGTGATCGAAACGCCGCCACGGTCCTTGCGGACCCGACCCCCCCTCCTATATCAGGCTCACCGCCGCCAAATCGCGAGCAAGTGAATTTTCTTAGGGGGTTTGGACCGGTGCGCCGTCAGGGCCCGTCCAACTCGCCGCAAAAAGAAGGATGTGAACACCATGGGAAAGGTCATTGGTATCGACCTCGGCACCACGAATTCGTGCGTTGCCGTAATGGATGGTAAGTCTGCCAAAGTCATCGAGAACGCCGAGGGTATGCGCACGACCCCGTCGATCGTCGCGATCACCGACGACGGCGAGCGTCTGGTCGGCCAGCCGGCGAAGCGTCAGGCGGTCACCAATCCCGAGCGCACCTTCTTCGCAGTCAAGCGCCTGATCGGCCGCCGCTACGACGACCCGATGGTCGAGAAGGACAAGGGTCTCGTCCCCTACAAGATCGTCAAGGCTTCCAACGGCGACGCCTGGGTCGAAGCCGACGGCAAGACCTATTCGCCCTCGCAGGTCTCGGCCTTCATTCTGCAGAAGATGAAGGAGACCGCGGAAGCGCATCTCGGCCAGAAAGTCGATCAGGCCGTCATCACCGTTCCGGCGTACTTCAACGACGCCCAGCGCCAGGCCACCAAGGACGCCGGCAAGATCGCCGGTCTCGAAGTGCTGCGCATCATCAACGAGCCGACCGCGGCCGCGCTGGCCTACGGTCTCGACAAGGCCAAGACCGGCACCATCGCGGTGTACGACCTCGGCGGCGGCACCTTCGACGTCTCGATCCTGGAGATCGGCGACGGCGTGTTCGAGGTTAAGTCGACCAACGGCGACACCTTCCTCGGCGGTGAAGACTTCGACATGCGTCTGGTCAACTACCTCGCCGACGAATTCCAGAAGGAGCAGGGCATCGACCTGCGCAAGGACAAGCTTGCGCTGCAGCGACTGAAGGAAGCCGCCGAAAAGGCCAAGATCGAGCTGTCGTCGACGACGCAGACCGAGATCAACCTGCCGTTCATCACTGCGGACCAGTCCGGTCCGAAGCATCTGACCATGAAGCTGACCCGCGCCAAGTTCGAAGCGCTGGTCGACGATCTGGTGCAGAAGACCATCGAGCCGTGCCGCAAGGCGCTGAAGGATGCCGGCCTCACCGCCGGTGAGATCAGCGAAGTGGTGCTGGTCGGCGGCATGACCCGCATGCCGAAGGTCCAGGAAGTGGTGAAGCAGCTGTTCGGCAAGGAGCCGCACAAGGGCGTCAACCCGGACGAAGTCGTGGCGATCGGCGCGGCGATCCAGGCCGGCGTGCTGCAGGGCGACGTCAAGGACGTGCTGCTGCTCGACGTGACCCCGCTGTCGCTGGGCATCGAGACGCTGGGTGGCGTGTTCACCCGCATCATCGATCGCAACACCACGATCCCGACCAAGAAGAGCCAGGTGTTCTCGACCGCCGAAGACAATCAAAACGCGGTCACCATCCGGGTCTTCCAGGGCGAGCGCGAAATGGCGGCCGACAACAAGATGCTCGGTCAGTTCGACCTGATGGGCATTCCGCCGGCACCGCGCGGCATGCCGCAGATCGAAGTGACGTTCGACATCGACGCCAACGGCATCGTCAACGTCTCGGCCAAGGACAAGGCGACCGGCAAGGAGCAGCAGATCCGCATCCAGGCTTCTGGCGGTCTGTCCGACTCCGAGATCGACAAGATGGTCAAGGACGCCGAAGCCAACGCGGCCGAAGACAAGAAACGCCGCGAAGCGGTCGACGCCAAGAACCACGCCGACGCGCTGGTGCATTCCACCGAGAAGGCGCTGGCCGAGCATGGTTCGAAGATCGACGAAGGCGAGCGCCGCAGCATCGAAGACGCGCTGAGCGATCTGCGCGAAGCCCTGAAGGGCGACGACGCCGAGGCGATCAAGACCAAGAGCAATACGCTGGCGCAGGCTTCGATGAAGCTCGGCGAAGCGATGTACAAGCAGGCCGAAGCCGGCGGCGCTGCGCAGCAGGCCGGTAAGGACGACGTGGTCGACGCCGAGTTCACCGAAGTCGACGACGACAAGAAGAAGTCGGCGTAAGTCACCTCCGACGGAGACTACGCGACGTGGACCATGCCCCCATCTGAGGAACGCCATCCGCGGTCATCAGGTGGGGGTTGTCTTGTAAGGCGTATCGATCCCGTTTCGGGATTGGGCGCCGGCCGTGGCGGACCCTCCCTCGGAACGGTTCTTTCACCGGCATGAAAGCTGCACGCACCCGGAGCCAAACGGGTCGAATTCCAGCAGGTTTGACGGATGTCCACTACCAAGCGTTGCTACTACGAAACCCTCGAAGTCGAGCGCAACGCCGACGATTCGACGCTGAAGAGCGCCTTCCGCAAGCTCGCGATGAAATGGCACCCGGACCGCAATCCGGGCGACCCGCAGTGCGAGATCAAGTTCAAAGAGATCAACGAAGCCTACGAAGTCCTCAAGGATGGCGATAAGCGCGCCGCCTACGACCGCTACGGCCACGCTGCGTTCGAGCAGGGCGGCTTCGGCGGCGGCGCCGGGTTCGGCGCGGGCTTTGCGTCGTCGTTCTCCGACATCTTCGAAGATCTGTTCGGCATGGCGGCGCAGCGCGGCCGCGGCACCGGCCGCGAGCGTGGCGCCGACCTGCGCTACAACATGGAAATCACCCTGGAGGACGCCTTCAAGGGCAAGACCGCGCAGATCGAAATTCCGGTCTCGGTCACCTGCGAAGCGTGCTCCGGCACCGGCGCCAAGGCCGGCACCAAGCCGAAGACCTGTTCGACCTGCGGCGGCGCCGGCCGCGTCCGTCAAGCCCAGGGCTTCTTCACGCTGGAGCGCACCTGCCCGAGCTGCCAGGGCCGCGGCCAGACCATCGAAGACCCCTGCCCGTCCTGCACCGGCTCCGGCCGCGTCACCAAGGAGCGGACGCTGTCGGTCAACATTCCGCAGGGCGTCGAAGACGGCACCCGGATTCGGCTGGCCGGTGAAGGCGAAGCCGGTCTGCGCGGCGGACCGCCCGGCGACCTCTATATTTTCCTGTCGCTGGCCAACCACGCCATCTTCCAGCGCGACGGCGCCGACCTGCACTGCCGCGTGCCGATCTCGATGGTGACGGCGGCGCTCGGCGGCGAATTCGAAGTGCCGACGATCGATCGCGGTAAGACCAAGGTCAAAGTCCCGTCGGGCACGCAGACCGGCCGCCGATTCCGCATCGCCGGCAAGGGCATGCCAGTGCTGCGCTCGCGGCAGGTCGGCGACATGTATGTCCAGGTGGTCGTCGAAACGCCACAGAACCTCACCAAGAAGCAGCAGGAACTGCTGGCGGAGTTCGAAAAATTGTCCTCCGGTGAAACCCAGCCCGAGGCCGTGGGTTTCTTCTCGAAGGTCAAAGAATTCTTTGGCTCCCGCGCTAGCGCTCCCTGACGGTCGTCTAACTTGACCGGCCTGGGTGTGGCCTATACTTGTTGATGTAACAAAAATTTGACACTGGGCCGCGTTTTCCCGGTTGGTAGCTGAATGGCTTTGCAGTCGTCCGTTCGCGCGTTCAAGAAGCCACCCCGTCCGCTCGTCGACGAGGTTCGCTTTCTGCGCTCCTGGATTGAGAAGCCGTTGCACATGGGCGCGGTGATGCCGTCGGGCAAGCTGCTTGCCCGGACCATGGCGCGTTACGTCGACATCCAATCTGATGGCCCCGTCGTCGAACTTGGGCCTGGGACCGGCGCGATTACCAGCGCGCTGGTGGAGCATGGCGTCGACCAGAAACGTCTGGTCTTGCTCGAATTTGATCCCGGGTTCTGCGCGTTGCTGCGCGAGCGCTTTCCGCTCGCCAAAGTCGTGCAGGGCGATGCTTACCGGCTGCGCGACTCGCTGTGGGATGCGCTCGAGGTCCCGGCAACTGCGGTCGTGTCCGGTCTGCCGCTGGTGACCAAGCCGATGCTGACGCGGATGAAACTGATCCGCGATGCGTTCACACTGCTCGAACCCGGCGCGCCGTTCGTGCAATTCACCTATTCGGTGGCCCCTCCGATCCCGAAGTCGCTGCCCGGCGTGTCGACCGAGGGCTCCGAGCGGATCTGGATGAACGTCCCACCCGCTCGTGTCTGGGTTTACCGCAAGCGCTGAGGCGCCGCCGGTTCAAGCTCCGACTTCTCTGATTTGCTGACAGCACTTGGTTCGCGATCACCCCGCCCGCCCTTGATCGCGGCGGCGCGCTGGGGGATACCGGGCCATGTCCGCGGTCAAGATCCTGATCATTCCCGGTTCGCTGCGCACCGGCTCGCACAATGTGCGGCTGGCGGCCGCTGCCGCGCACGAATTCGCCCGGGCCGATATCGACACCACTTGGCTGTCGCTCGCCGACTATCAGCTGCCGATCTACGACGCCGACTTCGAGGCGAAATCCGGGGTGCCGAAGAACGCCGTCGGCCTGAAGCGGATGATCGGCGCGCACCACGGCGTGCTGATCGTCAGTCCTGAATACAATTCGGCGCCGCCGCCGCTGCTCAAGAACGCGATCGACTGGGTGTCGCGGGTCGAGGATCCGCATGAGACCCAGGGGCAGGTGTTTCGCGACCGCGCCTTTGCGCTCGCCGCAGCCTCCGAAGGCAAGCTCGGTGGTGCGCGCTGCCTCGCCGCGTTGCGGCTGATCCTGTCCGGCTGCAGGGCCCCCGTCATTCCCAATCAGCTCACGCTGTCGTTCGCCCACGAGGCTTATGACGACAACGACCGGCTCAAGCACCCGGCCGACATCGCCGCCCTGCAGGCGATGGTGCGGCAACTGATCGATTTCGCCCAGCAGATGATGAGGTAACGAGTTCATGGCGCCAGCCGACACCCCTGACCGCGACCGGCTGATCGTCGCGCTCGATCTGCCCGATATTCGTGTCGCAGAAGCGATGGTCGACCGGCTCGGCGACAGCGTCGGCTTCTACAAGATCGGCTATCAGCTCGCTTATGCAGGCGGACTGCCGCTGGCCCGCGCGCTGGTCGGCGCCGGCAAGAAAGTGTTCGTCGACCTCAAGCTGCACGACATCGGCAACACC
>NZ_QTKI01000157.1:0-10358 GCF_010820945.1 Rhodopseudomonas sp. BR0C11 | reverse complement strand
GACGTATTCGACGCCGTCGGCGAGCGTGTAGGCGAGTTCGAGGTCCTGCGTCGCGCCGGCTTCCTGCATGTGATAGCCGGAGATCGAAATCGAATTGAACTTCGGCATCTTCTGCGAGGTGTAGGCGAAGATGTCGGAGATGATCCGCATCGAGGGCACCGGCGGATAGATGTAGGTGTTGCGCACCATGAACTCTTTCAGAATGTCATTCTGAATGGTGCCCGACAGCTTCTCCGGGGAGACGCCCTGTTCCTCGGCGGCGGCGACGTACAGCGCCAGGATCGGCAGCACCGCGCCGTTCATGGTCATCGACACGCTCATCTGGTCGAGCGGGATGCCGGCGAACAGCGTGCGCATGTCGTAGATCGAGTCGATCGCCACGCCGGCCATGCCGACATCGCCGGCGACGCGCGGATGATCGGAGTCGTAGCCGCGGTGAGTGGCGAGGTCGAACGCCACCGACAGGCCCTTCTGGCCGGCGGCGAGGTTGCGGCGATAGAACGCGTTGGAGTCTTCAGCGGTCGAGAAACCGGCATATTGCCGGATCGTCCACGGCTGGTTGACGTACATGGTCGGGTAGGGGCCGCGCAGGAACGGCGCGACGCCCGGCCAGGTGTCGAGAAAATCGATGCCGGCGACATCCGCCTCGGAGTAGCCCGGCTTGACCAGAATGCCTTCGGGCGTCAGCCACGGCTGGGCCTCGCCTGCAGGGGCAGGGGCGGCGGTGTGCTGGAATGCGATCTCGGCGAAGTTCGGAATCTTGCTCATTTTTATCTGATCTCACTACAGGCCATCGTAGCACGGCTGCCGTTTCTCGTCATTTCGTCGGGTTAATCGTGGTCCGGCTGCTGATAGCTGAACACTTGTGCCAGCCTGTCGGGCCCGTAGTTCTGCAACGTGGTCTTGCTCGGCAGGTTCGCGATCGTCCCGGTCCAACCGAGCCTCGCTTCGGTGCCGTATTGCATGGTCGGGACCACCCGGTCCGGCCGATCGAAGGTTCCGGTCAGGATCTCGATGGTGTCGGAGAACTGCAGCCGATAGCCCAGCGGGGTGCCGCAATCCTTGCAGAAGTCGCGCTCTGCGACCGAGGAGGAGCGGAACGACGCAGGCTGGCCGCGGGTCCAGGCAAAGTTGTCCTTGGCGACCTCGGCCATCGAGGCGAACGGTCCCCCGGTCGCCTTCTGGCACATTCGGCAATGGCACAGCGCCGTGCTCAGCGGCGGGGCCGACAGCGCGTAGCGGATCGCGCCGCACTGGCAGCCGCCGGAGAGCACCGCTTTGCCGGTCCCCGTCATGCCGCTTCGATGCCCTTCCAGGCGTCGCTGAGCGTCGCCAAGGCGTCGCCACCGGCGAACACGAACTCCTGCACCCCGGCTTCGCGCAGCGCGCTCTCCTGCTCGCCGGGGCGGCCGGCCAGATAGATCCGCTTGGCGCCCGCGGCGCGCAGCGCCTGGGCGGCCGCGGCCGCATAGGTCGGGTAGGCCTTGTCGGACGAGCACAGGCACGCGAACGCCGCACCGGACGCCTTGAAGGCGTCGGCGAGCGCAGCCGCCTCGGTGAAGCCCTCGCTGTCGATCGCCTCGATGCCGCCGGTCTCGAAGAAGCTCTTGGTGAAGGTGGCGCGCGCGGTGAAGTCGGCCGGCGTGCCGAGATTGGCCAGGAACACCTTCGGCCGCGACGCCTTCGCGGCCAGCACGGCGTCGGACTTGTCGCGCAGGCTTTCGAACGGGGTCGCCAGACGGATGGGCGTCAGCGCCGTGAAGCTGATCTTCGCCTCACCGGCGGGCGGTACCGCGGCCGGCTTGACGTCGAGCACCTTGGCCTGTGCCTCGTGCAGGTTGGGGAATTCGGAGGCGCCGGTCAGAACGTCGCGACGCTTGGCGATCGCCTTGTCGCGGGCCGCGCGGCTGGCCGCGACCTTCGGCTGGATCAGGCCGGCCTGCAGTGCGGCGAGCGCGCCGCCGGCACGTTCAATCTCCTGGAACTGGGCCCAGGCGGCGTCGCACAGTTCCTTGGTCAGCGCTTCGATGCCTCCGGCACCCGCAGCCGGATCGGCGACCTTATCGAGGTTGGACTCTTCCAGCAGGACCAGCTGCGTGTTGCGGGCGACGCGGCGGGCGAATGCGTCGGGCAGGCCGAGCGCTAGTGTGTGCGGCAGCACCTGCACCGAGTTGGCGCCGCCAAGCGCGGCGGCGAAGGTCGCCATCGTGGCGCGCAGCATGTTCACGTAGGGGTCGCGCTGGGTCAGCATCCGCCATGCGGTCTCGGCGGCGACAAACAGCGGTTTCGGCGCTACGCCGCAGGCCTGTTCGATCCGCGCCCACAGCAGCCGCAGGGCGCGGAACTTCGACAGCGTCAGGAACTGATCGGCATCCGCGGACAGACGCGCGTAGATCATGCCGCGGGCGGCCTCCAGTGCGACACCAGCGGCCTCCAGCGCGCGCAGATAGGCGACGCTGCAGCCGAGCACGTAGGCCAGCTCCTGCGCCTCCGAGCCGCCGGCATCGTGGATCACGCGGCCGTCGGCGACCAGGAACGGGCCCTTGAAGCCGGCGCTCGCGAGGCCGGCGGCGACGTCGCCGAGGCCCTTGGCGATCTCGCTCCACTCGGTGGCGCTCGCCCCCTGCACGGCGCGCGCGCCGAGCGGATCGATGCCGAAGCGGATGTCGCAGGCGGCCGGATCGGTGCCGCGGCTCTTGATCAGGTCGGCGAGGTAGCGGACCACGTCGCAGGATTGCGGCGGGAACTGCAGTTCGATCGCGATGCCGGCGTCGAGGTGGACGCCCTCCAGCACCTGCGCGATCGCTTCCTGAGTGGCCGGCAGACCGAAGCCGCGCGCGCCAACGCTGCCCGCAAACACCAGCGTCAGGCCGGTGGCGCCGTTTTCGAGGTCCTGCAGAGCCTGCTTGTTGGCTTCTTTCGGCTCCGGGTGATCGACCCGCTGCATGATCCGCCACGGTGCCGCGGGGGCGCGGCCGGCGATCGGCGCGGCGTCGCGCGCCCGCACGTAGATCGGATCGATCTGGATGCCGTCGTAGCTCTTGCTGATCAGCTTCTCGAACGGTGCGCCCTTCAGCACGCCGTCGACCAGCTTGCGCCAGTCTTCATAGCCGGCCGGGGCGAAATCGGCGGCGAGCCGCAGCTCTTGGTTTGCAGAAGACATCGGTGAAATCGAACTCCCAGAATACCGGAACGTGATTTGGCCGGAAAATGCCACGTGCGGACGGCGATGCCAAACAGTTGTTTGAGGCAATAAGGACGAGATTGCGCCCTGTGCACTGCGGCGGACCGTGTTGCGGGATATTCCCAGAAGCGGCGGCTCAGCCGCGGTCCGGCAGCCGTTCGATCCCGGCGGTCGACAGCCCGGCGAGGGCGTCTTTCAGTGAGCGGCCGGCGATCACCTGGTCCGGCACGATGTCGAGCAGCGGCACCAACACGAAGGCGCGCTCGAACAGCCGCGGATGCGGCAGCATCAGGTCCGGCCGATTGATCTCGGCGTCGTCGTAGGCGAGCAGGTCGAGATCGAGCGTCCGCGGACCCCAGCGCCGTTCGTTGGCGCGGTCGCGACCGAAGCGCTTCTCGATCTTGTGCAGCGTGAACAACAGCGCGTGCGGATCGAGCGCGGTTTCGATCGCCACGCAGGCGTTGACGAAACGGTCCTGCTGCTCATCGCCCCATGGCGGCGTCGCGTAGTCCGGGGAGCGCGCGATCAGTTCGGCCTGCGTCATGCCGCAGATGTTGGCGATCGCTTTGTCGAACGTGGCGCGGACGTCGCCGACATTACCGCCGAGCGCGATCAGGGCGCGCGGCATCTCAGCTCCGCCTGCGGGTGATGATCACCCCGACGTCGTCGAAGATCGCGGGGATCGGCGCGTGCGGCTTGTGCACGGTCACCTTCACCGCGGTGATCTTGTCGAAGCTCGTCAGGATCGCATCGGCGACTGCGCCGGCCGCGCGTTCGAGCAACCGGTAGTTGGCGTCCTTGAACGCCGCGGTGGTACACGCCACCACGTTCGAATACGACACCGTGTCCGACAGCCGGTCGGTGCGCGAGGACTCCGACAAATCGGCGGTGAGCTCGAGATCAATCACGAAGCGCTGGCCGACTTCGGTCTCGTGCTCCATCACGCCGTGGCGGGCGTGCAGCACCAGGCCGGAAATGAAGATGGTGTCGTTCATCGGCTGTCCCGGATGGCGTGGGCGACTTTCAGTGCCTGCGAGGTTGCGGCGACGTCGTGCGCGCGGATGATCTTGGCGCCGTTCTCGACGGCGATCAGATGCGCGGCGAGCGAACCGCCGAGCCGCTGCTTCGGTTCGCTCGGCACGATCGTACTAATAAAGCGCTTGCGCGAGGCGCCGATCAGCAGCGGGCGGCCGAAGCTTGCGAATTCGCGCAGCCGTGCCAGGGTGATCATGCTCTGCTGCGGCGTCTTGCCGAAGCCGATGCCGGGATCGAGCACGATCAGCTCCTCGGCGATCCCGGCCTTGGTGGCGATCGTCAGCGAGCGCTCGAAGAACGCGTTGATGTCGGCGACGATGTCGATGGCCGGATCGGCGGCGTCGCGATTGTGCATCACGATCACCGGGGCGCGGCGCGCAGCGACGACGCCGGCCATCTCGGGATCGCGCTGCAATCCCCACACGTCGTTGGCGATCGCCGCGCCATGGTCGAGCGCCCAGGCGGCGACTTCGGCCTTCATGGTGTCGATCGACACCGGTGTGCCGAGCGCGACCACCGCTTCCAGCACCGGCTGCAGCCGCCGCAGCTCTTCGGCCGCGGTCACCGGCTGCGAGCCGTAGGGACGGGTGGACTCCGCGCCGATGTCGATGATCTCGGCGCCATCCGCGATCATCTCGGCCGCATGGACACGCGCCTGCTCGGGGGCGAGATAATCGCCGCCGTCGGAGAACGAGTCCGGCGTGACGTTGAGAATGCCCATCACCGCCGCGGCGGGGCGCGCCAGCAGATCGCGCAGCTGTGGCGGCTTGGCCGGAGCGGCGGGCGATGCGGTCAGCGATGGGGAAGCGGTCATGCGTCAGCGCTTTGCGCGGTCCGCGAAAGCCTGTCAAGCGGCGGGCTGCGCCGGCGCGCCGGACCTTAGTAGGTGATTTTCAATGGCAGCTTGCGCGCCTGCTCGATCAGTTGACCGACTTCTTTCTCGGAGGGCAGGGCGCGCACCAGTTTGCGCTTGAGATTGGCCTCTTTCATGTTCTGCGCCAGCCGCGCCGGATTGCGGTGGGTGAACTCGCGCAGCGTCGAGACGCCGGCGGCGCGCAGCAGATCGGCCTTCGCCTTGCCGAGACCGGGAACCCGCATGCAATCGGCGAGGTTGGCCCATTGCAGCAATTGCTGCTCGGTGAGGCCGGTCTTCGCGGCGAGCGCCTTGCGGCCCTTCACGGTCCGGGCGGCTTCGAGCAGCGCTTCGGTGGTGCGAATTCCTACCGATTTCAATTTGCTCGCGGCAACCTCGGTGATGCCGTCGAGCTGAGCGATTGGATATGTCATGGCACTCGATACTAGGTTCAGGTGAACTGGCGGAGGCCGGGCGTGCCTTCGATGATGGCGCCCATCTTCTCCGCCCCAATTCTGTCGCGGCCGGCTTTGAACAGTTCTCGGGCGATCGTCTGGATCTGGGACATGCCGAGGCCGAGGCCGAGCAGCTTCGTCCCCATCGCCATCACGCCGCCGCCGATCAGGCGGCTCAGCCCGCCACGCGAGGAGCCTGCCGCTTCGATCGCAGCCTCGGCGCCCGGAATGCTGTCGATCAAAGCCTGGACCGGCTCCTGCGGTCCTTCATTGCGGAGAAAGGCGAGAATGATGCCGATGGTCTTGTCGGCAACAGATTTGTCCAGACCGGCCTTGTCGGCCAGTCTTTCAATCAACTCGTCCATAACGCCCCCGCCACGCCGGTTCTTATCACCGGTCCATGTTCTAAAATCATCCTGATCCGCTCCGCAACGAAACACAAGCGACCCTCGTCATCGAGTCGACGACTCGGCGCCATTTCGCTCCGCAAGTGTTGCAACATTGCAAAGGCGACGACACGAGATATGCTGCTGAGGCAGCGCGAAGCCACGCATCGAGCGTCGTTTGCGCGCGGTAGGGTGAATATCGCGCCAACGTCTCGCCGCGATCGTCGTTGAATGGTTCCATGGTGATTGGCAGGATAAGTGTTGCGCCGGGCGATCGATCGCCGGTTGGAATGTTCTGTGCGAGGAAACGAAGAAATGGCGGCGAGCGGCATCGCGAGCGGTGATACCGAAGACAAGATTTTTATCGGTAAGGGCGAACAGCCGGCGTGGTTGACGTTGGCGCTCGCCAATCGCCACGGCCTGGTCACCGGCGCCACCGGTACAGGCAAAACAGTGTCGCTGCAGGTGATGGCGGAAGGCTTTGCGCGCGCCGGCGTGCCGGTGTTTGCGGCCGATATCAAAGGCGATCTGTCGGGCATCGCCGAGGTCGGCGAGGCCAAGGACTTCATCCTCAAGCGTGCCCAGGAGATCGGGCTGAAATTCCAGCCCGACCAGTTCACCACGGTGTTCTGGGATGTGTTCGGCGAGCAGGGCCATCCGGTGCGCGCCACCGTTTCCGAGATGGGACCGCTGCTGCTGTCGCGGATGCTCGATCTCAACGACGTGCAGGAGGGCGTGCTCAACGTCGCATTCCGTGTCGCCGACGACATGGGCCTGCCGCTGATGGACATGAAGGATCTGCGCGCGATGCTCGATGCGATCGCGCCGATCGCGCAGAAGGTGGCCGAAGCCGGCGACGTCAATGCCGATATCCGCCAGGCCGCACAGTCGCTCGGCAACGTCACCAAGCAGACCGTCGGCACCATCCAGCGTCAGCTTCTGGTCCTGGAAAATCAGGGCGGCGAGAAGTTCTTCGGCGAGCCGGCGCTGCAGCTCAAGGACTTCATCCGCACCGACAGCCAGGGCCGCGGCCTCGTCAATATTCTGGTCGCCGACAAGCTGATGACCAATCCGCGGCTGTACGCGACCTTCCTGCTGTGGATGCTGTCGGAGCTGTTCGAGGAGCTGCCGGAAGTCGGCGACCCCGACAAGCCGAAGCTGGTGTTCTTCTTCGACGAGGCGCACCTCTTGTTCAACGACGCGCCGAAGCCGTTGATGGACAAAATTGAACAGGTGGTGCGGCTGATCCGCTCCAAGGGCGTCGGCGTGTACTTCATCACCCAGAACCCGATCGACGTGCCGGACCGGGTGCTGGCGCAGCTCGGCAATCGGGTGCAGCACGCGCTCCGCGCTTTTACGCCGCGCGACCAGAAAGCGGTGGCGGCCGCGGCCGACACTTTCCGGCCGAACCCGAAGCTCGATACGGCCAAGGCGATCACCGAGCTCGGCAAGGGCGAAGCGCTGGTGTCGTTCCTCGAAGGCAACGGCACGCCGGCGATGGTCGAGCGCGTGCTGGTGCGGCCGCCGTCGGCGCGGATCGGACCGATCACACCGGAAGAGCGCAAGGCGATCATCGCCGCAAGCCCGGTGCGAGGCAAATACGACACCGCGGTGGATTCCGAATCCGCCTACGAGAAGCTGCGCGCCCGGATCGACGGCAAGTCGGCGAATGAAGATGCGGCACCGGGCGAGGGCGGGATTCTCGGTCAGCTCGGCGGGCTGTTCTCGACCGTGTTCGGCACCAACACGCCGCGCGGCAAGCTCACCACCGGCCAACTCGTCGCTCGCAATGTTGCGCGCACCGTCGCCACCACGGTGGTCGGCGGCGTCGCCGCCGAGCTCGGCAAGAAGGTCGGCGGCTCGCTCGGCAGCTCGGTCGGTCGCTCGATCGTGCGTGGCACGCTCGGCGGAATGCTGCGACGGTGAGACGAGAGGATCGCAGGTTTGCAGACGCGCGCTGCATCCTGACGTCTTTATAGTTCGAGCTATTTGCCTATCATGCGTCATGGCCGGGCTCGTCCCGGCCATCCACGTCTACCGGCGGTGCCTGCCGCAAGACGTGGATGCCCGGCACAAGGCCGGGCATGACGAGTTCACACGAGGAACACAGCATGTCCGCCAGCTCTCACGTTCAAACGGTGCTTGCCCGCGCCGATGCCGATTTCGACTCCGCGTTGCAGCGGCTGTTCGCGCTGCTGCGGATCAAGTCGATCTCGGCCGATCCGGGGTTTGCGGCGGACTGCAAGGCGGCGGCTGAGCATCTTTGCACCGACATCGCGTCGATCGGATTTGATGCCGAGGTAAGGCCGACCGCCGGCCATCCAGCGATCGTGGCGAAGGCCAAGAGCAACACCGGCAACCGGCCGCACGCGCTGTTCTATGGCCATTACGACGTGCAGCCGGTCGATCCCCTGGAGCTGTGGCATCGGCCGCCGTTCGAGCCGGTGATCGCCGACCATGCCGACGGCCGCAAGATCATCGTGGCGCGCGGTGCGCAGGACGACAAAGGCCAGCTCTCGACCTTCATCGAAGCCTGCCGCGCGTGGAAGGACGCCACCGGCGAACTGCCGATCGACCTGACCATCGTGATCGAGGGCGAGGAGGAGGTCGGCTCGAAGAACTTCGTGCCGTTCCTCGATGCACATAAGAAGGACCTCGCCGCCGACTTCGCGCTGGTGTGCGACACCGGAATGTGGGACCCGGCGACGCCGGCGATCACCACCTCGCTGCGCGGCCTCGTCTATGAAGAGGTGAAGATCAAGGCGGCGAACCGCGATCTGCATTCCGGGGTTTATGGCGGCGGCGCGCAGAATCCGATCCGGGTGCTGACGCGGATTCTCGGCGGCCTGCACGACGAGCATGGCCGCATCACCATTCCGGGCTTCTACGACGGCGTGAAGGATCTGCCGCCGGAGATCCTGGCGCAGTGGAAGGGACTGAACCTGACCGCCGAGAGTTTTCTCGGCCCGATCGGGCTGTCGATTCCGGCCGGTGAGGACGATCGTCTGTTGATCGAGCAGCTGATCTCGCGACCGACCTGCGACATCAACGGCATCGTCGGCGGTTACACCGGCGAGGGATCGAAGACCGTGATCGCGGCGGAAGCCTCGGCCAAGGTGTCGTTCCGCATCGTCGAAGGGCAGGACCCCAACAAGATCCGCGATGCGTTCCGCGCTTATGTCACCGCCCGGCTGCCGGGCGATTGCCGCGCCGAGTTTCTCGATCACTCCAACGGCGCAGCGATCGCGCTGCCGTGGGACATGAAGCCGCTCACCGCGGCGAGCCGCGCGCTGACCGAGGAGTGGGGCAAGGAAGCGGTGCTGATCGGCTCGGGCGCGTCGATCCCGATCGTCGCCGATTTCAAGCGCACGCTCGGGCTCGACAGCGTGCTGATCGGCTTCGGTCTCGACGACGACAACATCCATTCGCCGAACGAGAAGTACAACCTCACCAGCTTCCAGAAGGGCATCCGTTCATGGGTGCGGATTCTCGGTGCGCTGGCTGACGCACCGCGCTGAAACACCTCCGCGTCAGATCGTCACCTCGCATTGCGCGAGACCTGCTCCGGATTTGCGCCACCGCGCGCAAATCCGGAATCCTTCCAAATCAGTTCCATGGCTGTTTCGCTTCCGCGCGGTGAGTAGCAAACTGCGCGAAGCTGCGATGCGCCAAGGTGTTCCTTGGCGCCGGGCTCGCCGCGTTGCGTTCACCGGCGTGATCCTGAGCGGAGAGGTCGCTTACTAGACTCGTTCTAAGCGCCGGGCGCTTGCGATGGCGTGCGTATATCAATTCTAATTCGCATCCGTTGCCTCACCATCCCTCATCTCCTACCCGGACACCAACGAGTGACCGGGGGCGTGGTGTGAGCAACTTCAAGGCCAGCAACAATCGTTTGTATCTCGGCGTCGCGACCGGCGTGCTGACGCTGTGCGCGGCTGGCCTCGCGCCATCCTCGGCGCCTGCCCAGGAGTCCGAAGCGCGCGTGTTGCCGCCGGTCTCGGTCGATGCGCCGCAGCAGCGTACACGGTCGGCCACACGCGCCGCGCAGCCACGCGCTACGCCGCAGCGCGCCGCGCGGGTAGCGCCGCGCCGCGCCGCCGAGCCGGTGCCGCCTCCGGCCGCGCCGCCGATAACGATGGGCTCGACCCGCACCATCGGCGCGCCGGCGCCGGCCTATGCGGGCGGCCAGGTGGCGCAGGGCGGCACGCTCGGCCTGCTCGGCTCCACGAGCGTGATGAATACGCCGTTCAGCACCGTCAATTTCACCTCGCAATTGATCGAGAACCAGCAGGCTCGCACCGCCGCCGACACGTTGATCAACGATTCCTCAGTGCGGCTGTCGACCGGTAGCGACGGCTTCGACGACACTTTCATCATCCGAGGCTTCGAGGTCAGGGCGACCGACGTTGGCCTCAACGGTCTGTATGGCCTCGCATCGTCGCCGC